>DRKG01000235.1 GCA_011051855.1 bacterium
CGAATCGCGCGCGGGCACCGCGATCAGGTCGGCCCGGCCGCCCCGCCGCAGGCGGCCGAACGGCCCCGACAGAGCCCGGCCGCCGTGGATCGTCGCCATCGCGAACAACTGGGTCGGCGACAGGGTGGGCCACATGACCGCCGCCCGGGTGAGTTCCTGGCGCAGCGACAGGGCCGTGTTGCTCGCTCGCGAATCCGTCCCCAGCGCCACCGGAATGCCGCGCGCGAGCCACGCCGGCACGTCCGGCGGAGTGCGGCCGAAGTATTCGATCGTGCCGGGGCATACCACCACACAGGCCCCGGCCGCGGCGATGCGCGCCGCGTCCCCGCGTTCGAGTTCCTGGCAGTGCACGAGCAGGCTACGCGGCCCGAGCACCGCGAGCCGCTGCAGCCAACGCACGGCGCCCGTGCCCGGTGCGCGATGGCCGTCGGGCAACTTGCCGAGACGCGCCAACAGGTCGCGGAACGGACCGCCGCCGGTGTGCAAGAACTCCTGTTCCTCCGGCAGTTCCGCGCAGTGGATCGCCAGGTGACGGGTGCGACGCGCCGCCGCTTGCAGCAGTTCGCCGGACACCGAATACGGCGCGTGCGGGGACAATCCGGGCAGCATGCTGCCGGCCTCGCACGGCCAGCGTTCGTCGACCATGCGGCGGGCGGCCCCCCGCCCCAGGTCGAACCCGGTCAGCTCGCGGTAGCAGCGCCCCGCCAGCGGCGTCCTCGCCGTCGCCGCCGGGGTCTGCCCGGTCGAATCGATCTCCCCCACCGCCGTCACACCGTCGCCGAGCAGTTCGCGCATCGCCTCGGCCGCCGCCCTCCGCTGCTCGCGCGCGGTCTGCCCGGCGCGCGACCGCATCACCGCCGAAACCCAGGGCAGGAACCGCCGTTCCGCCGGCTCGAGCGCGGGCAGTTGCAGGTGCGCGTGCGCGTTGACCAGCCCGGGCATCACGGCGACGTTTCGGATCCGCTGCCGCCGCGCTCGGCGGATCGAAACCACGCGCCCGCCGGCGTCCCAGGCGATCACGCCTGGGGCCAGGATCCGTCCGTCGCCGGGGACCACGTAGCGGGCGGCGATCGCTCGCGCGGCGCGCGGGGGAGCGGATCGGGTCACGGCCGGACGGCGCTCGCGGCCGCCCGCTCAGGTCTGGGCGAAGACCCGCAGGCCTCGCACCACCATGTCGGGGAACATGGCGCGGTTGTAGGTCATCGTAAACCGGAAGCCGGTCACCGAGTCGAGGCTGATGCCCTGACCGCCACCCGAGCCGATGCCCGGGCGCCACGGACCGACCGAACCTTCGACCGGCTCGGTGCCGGCCTGATTCAGGTTGGCGCCCTGGAACTGAATCACGACCGGCAACGTGACCGGGCCGTTGGGCTCGTAGGCCTGCTGCGTTCCCGGCTCACCCGAGTCGGTGTAGGTGATGTCGATCGTGCCGTCGCCGTCGGTGTCGACGTCGAGCTCGTAACGCAGCCACGTCGGCGGGAAGATCAACTGCGTCGTGTACCACTTCGACGTGTCGCCGGACAGGTCGTCGCGATCGAGCAGCGTCCCGCCGTTCTTGGACGGCTCGAAGGCCGGGATGCCCGAACCGCCGAACGACAGGTTGCCGGCGGCCTCGAGGCGGTAGAAGCCCGGCGAACCGTCGCCACCACCACCCGTCATGTTGAGCAGGTTGTTGGTGATGAAGCCGTTGGTGCACCCGTGGCCCCCGCTGGTGTCCGCCAGGCCGGCAAACGACAGGTCGCGCCCGGACTGCAGCAGGAACGAACCTCCCGAGCCGGCACCACCGGGCGACGAGATGCCGTACTGGCCGTTGCCCGGCGTCGAGCCCGGGTTGTCGCCGTTGATGATGACGCCGGACCCGCCGATGGATTGCAGCACGGCGGTCGCGCCGACGACGAGGTCGCCGCCCGCACGCACCGCAAAGGTGCCACCGCCGCCCGTACCGGCGTGGCCGGCCATCCACTTCTCGAGCGCAGCGCCGATGGCCAGCAGGCCGTATCCGTGGCTGCCGCCGCCGCCGCCGCCCGAGCCGCCGACCATGAAGTGGTCGAGCGACGAGTAGTTCGCCGGCGGGTTGACCGGCGGGTAGGGCATCAGATCGAACATCGCCCCGCCGGGCACGGTCGGTTCGCTGACGATCGTCAACGACATCGCGTGCTGGGGCGTGGCCGCCTGGCCGCCCTGCGACGAGAAGCCACCGCCGGCACCACCCGTGCTGAAGTAGCCGCAGTAGATGTTCTGGAGCAGCGGCACCGGCGTCCCCCAGACGCCCGATGCGGGCGTCATCACGCTGCCCGCCCCGCCGGTGCCCAAGGTGTTGCCGGCGTAGGCGTGTCCGGCAGCCAGACGCACGTCCTGGCCGGGCTGCCCTTCGGTGAGGTTGATGCCGTTCTGGAAGATCGGGCCGGTGTTGTCACCCTCCCGGCCGCCGTTGCCGCCGCGCCCACCGCCGGGCCCGCCGGAGGTCCCCTGCTGGCCGAGGCCGCCCGGGTTGTTCCGCGCGTTGAACGCCGAGATCTCCATACCCGCGGCGGGGCCGTTCGAGACGGTGACGCCCGGCAGGGACACGCCGTTGACCTCGATGCGCCCCTGGATGTCGCAGCGGCCGCGCACGTGGAACACCGGCGGGTTCGGGCCGACGATGCGCAGGGTGGTCGTCTCCGGAATCACCATGTCGGTGAAGAAGAAGCGGCCGTCGAGCACTTCGTACTGCTGACCGGTCAGCGACTGCGTCGCGGGAATGATGACGCTGCTCGTATCCCACACGTAAACGCCGTTGCCGAGCGCGGTGCCGATGGCGGCGTCAAATGAGCCGTGGCGACCATCCCCGCCGATCAGGCCGGGACGCGCACCCGGGCCCTGCACACCACCCCAGACGCCGCCCGACACCAGCGCCTCCTGGTTGGTGTCGTCGGCAAACGTCTCGGTGATCGTGATCGGCGTCGAAACACCGGCCTCGGTCAGGATCACGAACTTGGCCGGAACCGCCGAACGGCCGGACAGATCGCGCAGGTCGGCGGTGACGCGCACCGTCAGGCACGAGTTGCCGGGCAACTGCACCGACGGCTGGTAGGTGACGACGGTCACCTCGGTCGAGCCGACCAGTTCCGTCGACAGTTGCGGTACGCCTTCCAGCGCGATGCCCTCGGCCTCGCTGTCACACAGGCCACTGGGCAACGTGCCGCGCAACACGACGCGGATCGGCGAAGCCTCGCTGAGCGGCACCTGCAGCGGCGTCGTGTCGATCAGCTCCGAGAACCGCAACACGATCGTCGGGTTGACCGGAGCACCGACCAGCGTGGTCGGCGAAACCAATTCGACGGTCGGCGGTTGCTGGTCCTCGTCCTGGATGCCGAGCGACGCCACCACCGTGCAGGTGAACTCCGACGACAGGCCGTCGCCGGCCAGATTGGTCACGCTCTGCGCGATCGAGTTGCCGCCGGCGAGGGTGATGATGTAGGTCTCGTTGCGCTGGAAACCGAACGAGCTGACCCCGTTGACCGTCGATACCTTCGGCACGAACGTCACCACGTTGCCGCTGACTTCGAAGTCACCGTCGGGGGCCACGCCGGTAGCGGTGCGGATCGAGATGCTCGAGCCGTTGACCGAGGTCGGATCGACCGCGTCGGAGAACTTGAAGCGCAGGCGCTGGTTCTCGGCGATCTCGGTGACCGAACAGCCGTTGCTGGTGCACCCGAGGTCGCAACTGACGATGCAGAAGGCCTGGCCACCCAGGCAACGAACGCGCAGCGACGAGGTGTCGCTCAAGCCGCCGCCGCCACAACCGGCGAACGCCAGCAGGCCGGCGAAAAGGAGAGAGGAAAGGGCGTAGCGCATGACGAAACCGAAGAGGACGATCAGTTGCGGTAGACGACGACGAGGCGCTCGATGGTGACGGTGGTCGCCAGCGTGCGATCGAAGAACAACATGAAGCGATAGCCGTTGAGGCCATCCGAGGCGATGCCGATCTGGCCGGCGCTGCTGCGCACCGACGTGCGCCACGGCCGCAGTTCGAGCACCTCACCGGTCGAGACGTCGAGGTTGGCCGCCTGCCACAGCGCGCGCACCGGCGAGCCGACGGTCGCCTCGGTGGTCGACACCGCCGGGTCATCGCTGAACACGGTCGGCACGCCGTCGACGGTCGCCTCGATCTCGTAGCGGGCGAAGTCGGGGCCGAAGATCAGGCCGGTCGAGTAGAACTTCGACCGCATGCTGACCAGGTCGTCGGTCTCGACCAACTGGCCGACGTTCGACGCCGTCGCCGCCGGGACCATCGTCGACAGCTCGGTCAGAGCCGGCGTGGCCGGCGTCTCGAGACGCACGAAGCCGGGCGCACCGTCGCCACCCTGGATCACGATCACACCCGAGTTCGGGAAGATGCCGGTCGACCCCTGCCGCTGGAAGAAGCCGCCCGCACCACCGCTGACGTCGATGGCGCCGGTCAGCTCGACCGACCCGCCCGACTGCAGCACGATCGAGCCACCCGAACCGCCGCCGCCCGGCGCGACCTGCGCGCTCGCCGAGGTACCGACGTAGTCCTTGGCACTGCCGCCGATCGCCAGCAAGCGACCCGACGGCCCCAGGCGCAGCGAACCGCCGGCCCGCAGCGCGAACGCACCCGCGCCGCCGCCACCGCCGGCACCCGAGGCCCACGACTGCGCCAGGCTCAGCGACAAGGAACAGTTGCTGGCGGCGCCGCCGCCGCCCGAACCGGGCACCAGGAAGTGCAGCGAACTGCGCTGTTCGCCGGTCGCCGGCGGGAACGGGAACAAGGTCAGCGCGTTGCCACCCGGCGCCGGCGGCCCCATGTAGGACGCCATGTTCGGCACTGGCGTCGTCGTGCCACCGGTGAAGATGCCGTTCACCTGCCCCTGACCACCGGGGGTGAACAGGCCGCCGCCGCTGCCGCCGGCCGCGGCCGACAGGCAGTACATCAGGCCCACCGGCGGCATCTGGCCGAACTGCTGGTCGGCGTTCAGGCCGGAGGCGGGGTAGAGGTCGGATCCGCGCCCGCCGGTGCCGACCTCGCTACCGAGGTAGCCGTGCCCGGCAACCAGGCCGGCGTCCCCACCGTCGCGGCCGTTGTACTGCCCCGTGCCCGGACCGACGCCCTGGCAGCGGTCGCCGCCCTGGCCGCCGTCACCGGCACCGATGCCACCGAGACCGCCCATCTGGCCGGTCGGCTGGGTGGCCACGTGGGAGGCCGTCACCGACTGGCCGTTGACCTCGATGTCTCCGAGGATGTCGCAGCGGCCGGCGACCGTGATCACCGGCGGCACGTTGCCGACGAAGCGCAGCCGCTCGTCGGCGGCCAACACGAACGTCGAGAAGAAGTAGCGGCCGTCGGTGACGGCGATCGACGAGCCGGTGGTCGTGTTGGCCGCCGGGATGACCGTGTTGTTGACGTTCAGCTCGTAGACGCGCTTGCCGTCGACGAACGTGTCGGTGTCGAACGCAAGGTCGGTGGTGAACTCGCCGTGCCGGCCGTCGCCGCCGATCTGGGCGAACGTGGCCACACCGCCGGCCCAGGTGCCCGCGGAAGCGTCGACGTCGAGGTTGTCGGCGTTGTCGAACTCCTCGACGATCTCGAAGTCGGCGAGCTGCACGATCTCGGTCTGGAACACGAACACCTGCGGCTGCGCCGGCGTGCCCGACAGGTCGGTGACCCCATCGGTGACACTGACCTCGACGCAGACGTTGCCGGGCAACAACTGCGACGGCACGAAGTTCAGCACCGACACGCCGCGGGCGGCGTCGTAGGTGAGCGACTGGGTGCCGGCCAGCGTCTGCGGCTGGGAGTTCGGATCGCACTCGAAGCCGCCGTTGCCGTCGTCGCGCGTGCGGCGCACGGTGAACGCGACCGGACTCTGGGTCCCGGTCAGGAACGGCGTGGCGTCGATCAGCTCGTTGAACTCGATCTGGATCTGGGTGTCGCGCGGCGCAGCACCGAGCTGCGACGAGGACGGCACCACCAGCGAAGCCGCCGGCGGCACGCCGTTGAGGTCGACGATGCCGAGGCTCGACTGCAGCGTGCAGGTCAGGGTCTGGCCGAACGGCTTGCCAGAAGTGCTGCGCACGACCGCCGGTTGGTTGTCACCGCCGATGATCGTCATCGTGTAGGTCTCACCGGTGGTGAACCCGAAGAACGTCTGGCCGCCGGAGATCGACAGCGTCGGCACGAACTCGACCCGCGGCCCGTTGACGAAGAACTCGCCCACCGGCTCGTCGCCGCTCGGGGTGCGGAAGCGGATCGACCCGGAGTTCACCGAGTTCGGGTCCACGTCCTCGCTGAACACGAGGATGATGATCTGGTTCTGCGCGATGTCGGTCTGGGCGCATCCGATCGTCGAGCAGCCGAGGTTGCAGCTCTGCAGACACAGCACCCGCGAGCCGTCGCCGTTGCTGGGCAAGCCGCTGCAGTCGAAGCCGGTGCTGCCGACGGTGCCGCTGCCGCCCGAACAACCGCCGAGTACGAGCGCTAGCAGAGCAACGAGGAGTGCGATTCGGGTCCGTACACCAACGATCATGTTTGCTCCGTGGAGAGAACTGGCGGACTCAGGCTGAGGGGTAGTCGGGGAGAAGTCAGGCCGCACCCGCACAGCCGCGCGGGTGCGCGATGCGGAGGAGACCCGTGCACTGGCATTCGCTGTGGCGACCGAGAGGGGGAACCGGAAGCCTCGGGGACGAGGGCGCAGATCGAGCAAGGAAACCATACCGCAGGAGTTGCTGCAAGGTCGGCCTGCGCCGACGGATGGAGAAGCTGACAAGGGGGCTCAGAGTACTGTCGACAATTACCATGCCGCCCCTCAAGGATCGACGACGACGACGCGGCCGCGGCCACCAAGCCCCCATCCCGCCGCCACTTGCGTTCACGGCCACGGACCCGCGGCGAGCACCGCCGAGGCGTTCGGGACCGCTCGCAGGGTGCGCGGTTTCGCATGCGCACCCCCGCTCGCGCGGGAACGAACCCCTGGTGACGTAACCGCCCGACGGCCATAACGTTTGCCACGATGACAACGCCCGTTCGCCCGCGCCCCGCCACCCCGATCGTCGCCCTCTTGTTGCTGCTGACTGTCGCCCTGTCCGGGTTCGCCGCTTGGCGCGCCGAAAGCCGGTCGGCCGAACAGACGGACGCGCTCGAACGACTTCAGGAACAGATGGCCGGCGTGTTGCGCGAGGTCACCCGGCTGCGCATCGAACAGAGCGCGGAAGGCATGGGGCCCCAGGCGCTGCTCGAAAAACTGCGCACCTACGCGCCCCTGACGGCCGACGCGCGGGTGACCGAACCCCAGTTCCAGCGGGCCAAGAAGGAGCTCGCAGCGATCCAGCTGGCGTTCGAGGCGTGCGGCGAAGACGCCTGGCAGCCGATCCTCGACCGGCTCGCCGAGACCGACCCGCGCAAGGACTACGAGGAGGTGCGCCGGCTGCTCGAAATCCTCGTGCGGCTGGATCCACCGGCCGGCAAGCAGATCGTCAAGGAGGTCTTGCTCGGCCATCGCATGCCGAATCCACGGCTGCGCCGGGCCGCCGCCCGCATCCTGCTCGCACACGACAAACCGCTGGCGCAGCGGCTGCTGCGCCAGATCCTGTTGACCGAGTCGAGCCGCGGCGTCGACCCCGATCGCGCGCGCCAGCACGGCATGACGATCCCCGACCCGGCCGCCTACGCCACCACCGGCTTCAACAACTTCGTGCAGCTCTACATCCAGAGCGAGGATCCGAAGATCGAGGACACGCTGCTGATGGTGATGGCACGGGTCGAGCACGACGCGATCACCATCCAGGACTGCATCAAGGAACTCGGCCGTCGCAAGTGCCAGCGCGCGCTCGAGCCGATCAAGAAGCTCTACGACAACCCGCCACTGCGCCAACAGAACCCGCTGTTCCTGAACATCTGCGTGCAGGCCGTCTACGACATCGCCGGCGCAGACGCGAAGGATTGGCTCGAACAAAAGCTGCCGACCGCACCGACCGATCTGGTCGCGAGCCGCATCCAAGCGCAACTGGACAAGATCAAGTAGACAGGAATTCGATCGCGCCGCCGGGCAGGAAGTAGAGGATCAACATCTCGCCGTCGGTGACGGTCGGCACGTGCTCGCTGCCGCGGCCGTAGACGACCCAACCCTCGGGCCTGCCGTCGAAGCGCGCTTCGCCGCGGGTGGTGAAGCACAGGTCGATCTCGCCGTTCGGGTGACGGTGGCGCGGCCCGGGACGGTCCATCAACACGCAGTCGACGCTGAAACCGCACAGGTCCTTGGCGACGCGTCCGAAACGGATGCCGCCGGCCGCCTTCGGCAGCAGCCAGTCGGAATCGACGCTGGCCAACGCGGCGGCGCGGATCGCCGCGACCTCGTCGCCGGCAAAGCCGCAGGCGTTCTCCGCCTGCCCGGACGCGTCGGGGGCGTCGACGTCGACCGCCTGCAGCGCTTCGGCCAGCGGGCGCAGCAACTCGACGAACCGTTCCTTGCTCACCTTCTCAGTCATACCTTCACTTGCCCTTCGGGCGGAACACCTTCACCACCTCGTCGTTGCCCTCGAGGCGCGGACCGCCGATCAGGTCGATGCAGTACGGAATCGCCGGGAACACCGCGTCGAGACAGACGCGGATCGAGGCCGGCTTGCCCGGCAGCGTGACCACCAACGTGCGCTCGATGATCGCTGCGGTCTGACGCGACAGGATCGCGGTCGGCACTCCGGCCGCCAGCGAAGCCGTGCGCATCTGCTCGCCGAAGCCCGGCAGCTCCTTGTGGCAGACGTCGCGGATGGCCTCCGGCGTGACGTCCCGCGGCGACGGACCGGTGCCGCCGGTGGTGCAGATCAGACAGCTCCCGTTCGCCGCGAGTTCGCGGATGGTCGCGCCGATGCGCGCGCGCTCGTCGGCGATCACCCGCCGCTCGAACGCACACTCGGTAGCGAGGTATTCCCGCAGCGCCGCTTCGATCGCCGGGCCGGACGCGTCTTCGTAGACGCCCTGGCTGGCGCGGTCGCTGATGGTGACGATGCCGATGCGCGGCGCGCTCACGCGGACGGCTCCTGCCCGATCGGCCCGTCGTCGTCGGCGCGCGGCCGGTCCTCGCCGCTCGCCACCAGGCGCTTGATCTGGATGCGGAACTCGCCGCGTTCCTCGGGTTCGGCGAGCCGCCAACGGCCCTGCTGGCGCCGCCGGTCGATCGCGCTGCGCTGCATCACCACCGAGGTGACGTGGCGCGCTTCGGGGGTGAACACGTGCACCCGTCCCTTCGGCCCGAGCACGCAGATGGTGCTCTGGTCGACGTCCCAGAGGATCGCACCGTCGCTGGCCTCGCCGGCGTCGGGATAGGCCTTCGACGTCGGCCGCTGGCCGGTCTCGCTGCGTTCGAGCCCGTGCTGCGTGCGGCGGCCGGCGTTGCGGGTGCGACTCTGCAGCTGGCGGGCGAAGTCCTGCAGCAGCGGCCGCACGAACTCCTCCTCGTCGGCCTCGCCGCCCTTCAACTGGCCTTCGAGCCGCAGCGCCTCGCCGTCGAGCTTGCGCTGGAAGCGACTGAGGATCTGCATCAGCGCCGGATCGGCGAGGTCCATCGGATCGACCGCGCCGACGCAGTGCAGCCGCAGCCGCACGCGACCCTCGAGCGTGGTGCCGCGCAGCAACTGGAAGCTGAACGCGCACCGGCCGGCTTCGCCGAGCACGCGGAACAGGCCGGCATCGACCTGGCCGAGGATCTTGAACACCGGCGACTGGCCGCCGAACTCGGCGAGTTGCTGGGTGCGCAACACGCGCCCCATGGTCACGTGCGTCAGCACGATCTCCTCGCCGGCGAGCATGCGCTCGACGTCCGGATCCTTGCGCTCGATCGCGAGCGTGACGAAGTCCGCGAACTGCGGCTTGCCGGTCGACGAATAGCCGTCGAACACCTGCCGCGGTTCGCTCGGCCGGCATCCCTCGGCCTCGGAGCTGCCCGCGAAGTAGCTGTAGACCGCGCCGGGTCGCAACGCCTGCTCGTGCTCGCGCACTTCGCGCACGCGCTGCAGGATCTGTTCGACGGCGGTGCCGGCGGCGCGGCGCACGTCGTTGCCGCCGTCGATCGGCACGCGCAAGTTCAAGTCCAGGTAGCGCGGCATCGCCAGCGGATCGACGCCTTCGATGCGCAGCAACGCCTGCGCCATGTCGGCCAGGGCACGCACCGCGACGGTCGCCGAGTGGCGGGAATCCCTGCGGCGCGAACGCCGTTCCTTCGCGGCCTCGCCACCCGGTTGGTGCGGGGTCGCCGCCCCAGGCGCGCCGGCGGCGCCCCCGCCGGCACCCGGCTTGCGCCGGCGGCGGCGCCGGCGGCGCTTCTTCGTCGTTTCCTCGCCGGTAGTCGGGGGCTCACCGGTTGTCGTTTCCTCACCGGCAGCTTGGGGCTCACCGGCAGCCGCCCCCCCCGGAGCGGGCGCGGGCGCTGCGGACTCGTTCGGCGGGAGGTCGGCGGACTCGGACTCGTTCACGGGCCAGAAGACGATGCGGGGAACGGGCGTATCGAACAAGCCGGCGGGCAAAAAGAAACCCCGGCGGACCCCGCTCCGAGCGCCCGCCGTGCTGTTTGCCTTTGCCCGGAGGCGCCCGGTTTGCTCACTTCACGGCATATGCCGCGTATCCACGACTCGATCCTCTCCGCCGTCGGCAACACGCCGGTGGTGCGCCTTGGCCGCATCGGCCGCGACCTCGACCAGGAACTCTACGGCAAGTGCGAGTTCCTGAACCCCGGCGGCTC
>DRKG01000236.1 GCA_011051855.1 bacterium
ACGCCTGCGCTTCTGCAGTCGCCTTCCTTGCCTGGACGCGGATTGCGCGCACCGGGGGCACTGTTTCATGCATAGATCGGGCTAGCATCGCTGCGGATGGGCGTTTCCGGCAGGATCGATCCGCACCGGCTGGCGAGGTGGGCTCGGCGGGCCACCATGGCGCTCGCCGTGTTGAGCTGTGGCTGGTTCGTGCTGATGTTCGACACGCGCTGGGTGCCGGCCGGCATGGGCACGATCCCCGAGATCCCGCCGGGTTCGTGGGTGATCGTCGATCGCTGGGCTTCCGGCCTGCGCGTCGGCAGCGACGTGTTCGTCGCGACGCCCCACGGCGTGCTGCTGTCGCGGGTCAGCAGGCTGACCGCCGACGAGGTCGAAATCACCCACCCCAACCGACGTTCGGGGTGGGTCGACAGCGCGGTGTTCGGCCCGCTCCCGCGCGCCAACGTGCAGGCGACGGTGGTGGCCGTGTTCCGCCCGGACGAGGACGACGATGGCCGCTGAACGCGACCTGACCGCGGCGCTGCAGGCGTTCTTCCCCGGTCACCGCGACCTGCTGGTCGGCATCGGTGACGACGCCGCGATCGTGCGCCAGGGGCGGGGGCCGGTGGCGATGTGCTGCGACCCGGTAGTCGCCGGGGTGCACTTCGACGCGCGCACCGGCTGGCGGCGGGTGGGCCGCAAGGCCGTCAACCGGAACCTCTCCGACCTCGCCGCGATGGGGGCGGTGCCCGACTGGCTGCTGTTGTCGGTGGTGGTGCCGCGCGACACGGCTCCGGCACGACTGCGCCAGTTGTTCACCGGCGTGCGCGACGCCGCGTCTCTGGCGGGCGCGCGCGTCGTCGGCGGCGACGTTGCCGCCAGCTCCGGCCCGCTGGTGGTCACGGTCAGCGCCTACGGGCACCTGCCGGGTCGCGCGCTGACGCGCAGCGGCGCCAAGGCCGGCGATACCCTGCACTGCTCGGGCACGCTCGGCGGATCGCGCACCGGCCACCACCTCACCTTCCGTCCGCACCTGGCCGAAGGCCACTGGCTCGCGCGGCAGCGAGCCGTGCACGCCGCGATCGACGTCAGCGACGGCCTCGTGCTCGACCTCGCCACCATGCTGGACGCCAGCGGCGGCCTCGGCGCGGAACTCGACGCCGCCGCCATCCCGGTGCGGGCGGCGGCGAGGCGCCTTGCCGGCGGCGACCGCGAACGCGCGCTGCACCGCGCCCTCGGCGACGGCGAGGACCACGTGTTGCTGTGGGCGCAGGCGCCGCGCGGATTGGCCGCGGGAGGCCCGCTGTCGGCGCGCGCCCGCCGGCCGATCGGGCGAGTGCTGGCCGAACCGGGCCTGTGGCTGCGTGCCGGCGGTCGCCGCCGACGGCTTCGCCCTCTAGGCTACGAGCATGCCCTGTGAGCCCGACGGCACCCGCGTGTTCGAGCTGCCCGACGATCCTGCCGCGACCGAACGGCTCGGCGCGGAAGTGGGCGCGCGGCTGCAGCCCGGCGACACCATCGCCCTGCAAGGCGGGCTCGGCGCCGGCAAGACGACCTTCACCCGTGGGCTTGCCCGCGGGCTCGGCCTCGACGACCCCGAAGGCGTCGCCAGCCCGACCTACCTGCTGGTGATCGAACACGGCGGACCGATCCCGCTGCTGCACGCCGATGCCTACCTGCCGGAGAAGCTCGCCGGATTCCTCGCCGATGGCGGCCTCGAATACTTGTTCGACCCCGCCAAGGTGGTCGTCGTCGAATGGCCGGAGAACGTCCGTAAGCACCTTCCCGATCATGTTTTGTGGGTCGAATTGTCGATGCCACCGCGGCCGGGGCGAACGGTTCGCCTGCGTCCACAGGGGCCGCGGGGCTTCCCGTGGCTCGCAGATTTGCCGAGGATCGACGAGCCGCACTGAACCTACCGGCGCCGCCGCCCGTTCGGGTAACCCGACCTCTTCCCGTGAAGAATCCGCACCGCAAGTCCGCAGCGAACCAGGGGGAACCCGACCTGCTGGCGGACTACCGGAACGGCGACCCCACTGCGTTCCGGCGGCTGGTCGAGCTCTACCGCGACCGCATGCTGCAGTTCTTCTACCGGCTCTGCTGGGACCGCGACCGCGCCGAGGACCTGACTCAAGAACTGTTCATCAAGCTGATGCTCGGGAGCAAGCGCTACCGTCCCGAGGGCCGCATGACGACGTTCGTGTATCGCGTCGCGACCAACCTGTGGATCGACCACTACCGCCAACAGCGCCCCCGGCCGCGGTTCTACTCGCTCGATCAGGTCGTGCACCCCGACGAGGACCGCGCCCCGCGCCAGTATGCGAACGACGACCCGTCGCCGCAGGAGCAACTGACCGAAGGTGAGGAACGCGCGCAGATGCGGCAGGCGCTGGAACGGCTGACCGAGCCGCACCGACTGGTGTTCGAGCTGGCCGTCTACCAAGAGCGCCCCTACGCCGAGATCGCCGAACTGCTGGGCATTCCGGTCGGCACCGTCAAGTCCCGCATGCACAACGCGGTCGCGGCAGTGAAGTGCATGCTGGCACCAGCCGAAGACGCTCCGGTCAACAAGCCGGCCGGGGGAGCGTCGTGATGGATCGCACCCGAAGAACCGACGCCGAGGGCCTGGAGG
The DNA here is from genome assembly GCA_011051855.1 of bacterium. Lineage (GTDB taxonomy): Bacteria > Planctomycetota > UBA1135 > UBA1135 > UBA2386. The sequence continues at coordinate 2,612 of DRKG01000236.1, forward strand.
CGATCGACCTGCTGCTCGAGCAGGGTTCGGCCGACGAGTTGCACGCGCTGCGCTCTGCCGTCGCCCGCGATCCGCAGCGCGCGCTCGAACTGGCCGAAACCGTGGCGGTCGTCGAGCAGATGCGGCAACTGCGCACCGAGGCGAGTCCCGCGTTCGCCGGCCGCATGCAGGCGGTGTTGCTGCGTTCCGACCGCTACCAGCGCGCGCACTACCTGCCGCGCACGGCGACCTGGAAGCGGATCGCGACGACGGCGGCCGCGGCGGCGGTGACCTTCTTCTTGCTGTCGTGGCTGGACGCGGGGCGGTGGTTCTGCGCGCCCAAACGCGAAACGGCCGTGTTCGGCGGCATCGACGTGACCGCCTCGGCCGCTCCGCCGGCACCTGCCCCGCCGCTGGTGACGCCGGAGGAAGCCGACTGGAAACAGGCGCTGCTGGATATCCGGGCACGGCTCGAACTGGAGACCTCCGAGGAACTGCAGGCGGCGTTGGCGGCCGGCTTGGACCAGCACGACGACCCACTCGATCGGTGGGTGGAACCGTGGAACAGTATGGTGCTCGCCCGCCTCGACCACGAGCTACGGCAACATCCGGAAGTGCGCTACCGGGCGCTGCGCGAGCGCGGTGTGATGGCGGCGGTCGATGCGCGGGTGCAGGGGATCGCCGACGGCATCGCCGACGAGCTCTCGGCGCGACTTGCCGAGAACCCGGCCGATGTCGAGGTCGCGGAACTGGCGTTCGGCATGCGCGCCCTGATCGGGGCCGGCACCACCGGCCGGCGGGCCGACGCGCTGCGCGCGTGCGGCCGAGAACTCGTGCGCCGCTTGCCGGACCTCCACGGCGCCCTGCTGGTCACGGCCCTGTCGGGCTTGCTCGAAGAAGCCGCGATCGCCGGTGATCCTCTCGATGCGGTGGCCCAGCACGGCGCTCGCCTGCTCGACGAGGTCTTCGGCCTGGGGCAACGCACCTGGCAACGCGGGCGCCCGGACCTGCTCGGCAACCGCGTGGCGGCGGCGACGCTCGGCGAGGCCGGGCGGTTGCTGCAACGCCTGCCGGCGCTCGGCATCGACGGCCGCCGCTGCGCCGTCGCCCGCCAGTTGCTGCTCGGCCGCCTGCGCGAACGCCGCCAGAGCGGGCAGGATCGGCCGGAGGTGCTGGCGGCGATGCTCTACGGCTATGCCGAACGCATGCCGAACGACGAAGCGGACCGGATTGCGTTCACACTGCGCCGGTGGAAGCCGGCGCGGTTGGCTCCGGACTACCGCACGGTGATGCAGATGGCCTGGGGCCTCGGCCCGGGTAGTGTCGGCTTTGCCCGTATGCAGCGCGAACTGCGCCAGCTCGCGATCCAGCCGGTGCCCTCGGGCCTGGTTGAGCGCGCGGCGTTCAGCCTTTGTCTGGCGACCAACTACGCGGGTTTCGTCGGCACCTTGTTGCCGAATGCCCGACTGGCGCGCGACAGTTGACGCCGGCGGTTTTGTGCTGGGCAAGCCCAAGGGGCTGCGTTAGCTAATGGCCCGTGCCTGTTCTCTCGCGTAAGCCCCGTGTACACCCGTTCGGGCTGGCCGCGCTGCTGGCGCTCGTCGCTGCACCACTCGCGGCCCAGCAACGGCCACCCGGCCACAAGCAGGCGCCCGAGAAGCCGATCCCGCTCGACCAGGAGGCCGAGGCGCGCGGCACCGAGATCAAGTACCTGCGCCTCGCCGACGCGCTGCGCCGTGGCCGCCAGGCCAACGTCGCTCTCAAGGCCGCCGAGCTGCTGCCGCAGCAGGCCCGCCTCGATCTGCTGTTCGCCGAGGCGGCGTTCCAACCCGAGCTCTACGGAAACACGGGCTTCCGCGAAAGCCGCTCGCCGCAACGCAACGCATTCTCGCCTTCGGTGACCTCGCAGACGATCGACGCGACCCTCGGTTGGCGCCACCGCGTGATCACCGGCGGGCTGTTCGACTTGGCGTTTCAGCCGACGCGCTTCGACAGCGACGGCGGCGGCGGCGCGTTCCCGAGCACCCAGTTCCAGTCCCAGTGGGTGGCATCCTTCCGCCAGCCGCTGCTGCGCGGCGCTTGGAGCGACTATGCGCTGGCCCAGGTGACGGCGGCGAAGTACCGCTTCACCCAGGCCGAACACCAGCTCGAACGTACCGCGCAAGACACGCTGCTGGCGATCGTCGAGGCCTACTGGGAGCTCGCATTCGCCCGCGAGAACTGGCGCGTGGTCGACTCGGCTTTGTCCGTCGCGCTGGAACAACTGCGCATCACCGAGGAACGCATCCGGGTCGAAGACTTGCCCCCGCGCGATCGCATCGCCGACGAAGCCGAGGTCGCGCGGCGTCGAGAAGAACTGATCGTGGCCGAGAACGCGATCCGCGACCGCGAAGACGACCTACGGCGGTTGTTGTTCGACGGCAGCGAGGCGCGCATGTGGCGCTACAACCTGCGACCGATCGAGCCGATCGACGTCGACCCGGCCGCCGACCTGCCACCGTTCGAACGCCTGGTCGAAACCGCCTTGCAGCGACGCCCCGACATCCAGGCGCTGCGCAGCGCCGTCGCCGCAGCCGAAGTCGCCGAACTCGAGGCCGACCGCGACCTGCTGCCGCAACTCGACTTTGTCGGCAGCTATTCGAGCTCAGGTGTCTCCTCCGACGATCCCTCGACCGGCCGGCAGGCCGGCTTCCGCGACTCGTTCCGCGACGCCAGTGACCAGCAGTTCCCCGACTGGTCGGTGCGCATCGAGTTCTCGATCCCGATCGGCAACCAGGCGGCGCGGGCGCGTTCGCGCCGGGCGAAGCTCGAAGTCGAACGCCAGCGCCGCCTGCTACACCAAGCGATGATCGACGCGACCCGCGAGGTCCGGGAAGCCTTGCGCCGCCTGCGCACACTCGGCCAGAGCATCACGGCGGCACGCGAGTCCGTGCGGCTGGCGACCAGCAATCTCGAAACCGAACAGGTCAAGCTGCGCGTCGGCGCGTCGACCGCGTTCGAGGTCCAGCGCCGAAACCAGGAGTTGCGCGAGGCGCGCAGCCGTCTGTTGCGCAACCAGCTCGACTACCGGACCGCGGAAAGCCGATTGCTGCATGTGCAGGGCCTGTTGCGCGCCGGGACCGAGTGACGCCGGCGGCCGGGCGGACTACTACGCGATGATGTCGATGCAGAAGCCCTCAGTCACGCTGTACAAGGCCATGTGCGCACTCGCCACGGCGGCCGTATGCGCGGTCGTGCCGGGCCAACGGCGCACGCCCAATCCCTACCGGCTGGCGCCGTTCCACGACGACTTCCCGGCCGAGCTCGAGTATCCACCGATGCACGGTCGCGAGTACACGCGCACCCGCCGCCAGATGCTCGCCCGGCTGTGCGCGAACCTGCAGGGGAACGTGCGCCGCGAGACCTGGAAGGTCGCGACGGAGTTCTTCTGGCGCGCTCCCGAGGACTGCGTCGAACCCCTGATCGAGGCGATGGACCGGGCGATGGGGGACCCGGCGTTCGGCGACGTGGTCCGCAACTGCGTCGAGGCGATGGGCAAGATGGCCGACCCGGCGTTTGACGCGGCGCTGCAACGCGCGCTCGGGCACAAGAGCCGAGCGGTGCGGCAGGCCGCCTACCGGGCGCTGACCACCTCGGGCTCGCTGGCGACGCTGCGCAGCCTCGGACGGCAGTTCGGGCGGATGGATGGCCGCACTCGGCAATCCTGGCTGACCGGAGTGCGCACCCGCCTGCCACAGGACCGCGTGAAGATCTTCAAGGATCTGATGATGTCGCAGTATCCCACGCCGGTGCGCGACCAGGTGCTCAAGGAAGTCGTGCAGATGCCGGCGCACGAGGCCGCAGAAGTGCTCCGCGGCCGTTGGGACGAAGCGCTCGACGAGTTCAAGGCGATCATCGCCGGGGTGCGGCACGCCAACGGTGAGGCCGCCGGCACCGCGTGGCTCTTGGAGGCCATGCGCGGCGAGGACCTCAAGGTTCTGCAGCAGGCGATCCGGCACTGCCTCTTCGGCGAGGACGCCGACGCGATCGTCGGGCCGCTGCGCGAGCCGCTGCTGCGGGCGACGACCCATCTGCGCCCGGAGATCCGCGTGGCTTCTGCCATCCAGCTTTCGCGCCTCTCTGGCGACGACGTCGCCGACGTATTCGAGGTGCTGACCTCGCCCGACGAAGTGTGGGAGGTGCGCGCCATCGCGCTGCGGGAACTGACCCGCAGGGGCCGGCCGCAGATCGTATCGGTGTTGCTCGAAGACCTGCCGACCGCGACCGGCACGCGACTGGTATCGATCATCAACCAGCTCTCGGCGAGCGGGGACGAGCGCGCGGTGCCCGTGCTGGTCGCACGGTTCCGCAAGGCTCCGGCGGGGGAAGGTCGTCCGTTCCTGCAGGCGATCGCGCAAAACAGCAGCGCCGCAGCAGCACGGGCACTCTGCGAACTGCTGCACGACCCCGACGTGCTGGTGCGCAAGAGCAGGGACCGCACGCTCACGACCCACGGCTACATCCCACTGCTGCTGCTGAACGTGCGTGGCAACGAGCAGGTGGTGCTCGACCACTTCCGCAGCCTTTCGGCCGACCAGTGGCGGTTGCGCGCCCGGCTGCTGCCGACGCTCGCCGGCTACGCCGCCGACCGCCGCGATGTGCCCGCACTGCGCGACGCGTGCGTCGAGGCCGTGCGCAGCATCCTGTTCGATCCCGACGAACTGCCACAACTGCGCGTCCAGGCCCTGAACCTCCTGACGCGCAACTGGCTCACCGCGGAAGACGCGACCCGGATGAAGCGCATGGCCCGCAGCGAGCCGCCCGGAATGCGCGCGCTGTTCTGGGACTTCCTGAACGAATACTTCTGAAGCCCCGGCATCAATACAGGAGCCAGCGTTCATCGTCGTTGCCGGGATACTGCGACGGGCGCCGGCCGCCGAGACCGAGCCGCCGGTGCGCGGCCCCCGGCAAAGGCCGCTGGCCTTCCCCGAACCCGGCGTAGCCGCGGCGCAGGTTGCGCGTGTAGGCGCGGGCGGCGTTCTCGGGCACGAAGAACGCGCAGTGGCCCGGACCGACGGCGCGCAACGGCCAGGCGGTCACTTCGAGCGCCGGCACGGTGCCGCGGCCGACCCGCTGGCTCGGATCTGGAGGCGACTCCGTCAATTGGAAGGCGTAGTGCTTGTTGCGCAGGCACAGGATCGCACCGGGCGGCGGCGGCTCGACCCGCTCGAGATCGCGCGTGTAGATG
>DRKG01000237.1 GCA_011051855.1 bacterium
CTCGCCGCGCGGCGCGCCCGAACGGCGATCGAAACGCCGCACGACGTCGATGTCGGCGACCCACAGATCGTCGCCCAGGAGCGCCATGCCCTTGGGCGCGTGCAGCGTCACGCCATTGCGCCCGCCTTCGATCCACGCGCGGGCCGAGCCATCGTCGGGCGATACGCGCGCGATGAACCCGTTCCCGTCCTTGGCCAGCGGCTCGCCGGCGATGTTGCTGACCAACCAAACGTCGCTGGCGGGGTCGTAGAGCACCGACTCGGGAGTTGCCAACGTCACCGCGCGCTCCTGCCTGCACGCCACGGGCGCGAACCACAGCAGCAACACCGCCCACCGAGGGACCGCCATCACCAGTTCTCCTGCAATCGGGCCATGCGCAGGACCGTCTGCCACTCGCGCCGCGTCACTGGCTGCACCGACAACCGACTGCCGCGCTGCAGCAGCATCATCTCGGTGAGTTCCGGGCGTTCCTTCATCGCCTCGCGGGTGACCGGTTGCTCCGCCTTGCCGACGAAGGCGATGTCGACGACGAACCAGCGCGGGTCGGCCGGGTCGCTACCCGGATCGAAGTAGTTGTCGCTCGCGTCGAACTGCGTCGGATCGGGATAGCCTTCCTTGGTGACCTTCGCGATCCCGACCACCGCCATCGGCTTCGCATTGCTGTGATAGAACAGCACGCCGTCGTCGCACCGAATCTCGTCGCGCAGCAGGTTGCGCGCCTGGTAGTTGCGCACCCCGCTCCAGAACGTGCTGCCGTCCCGCTCGAGCTGTTCGATGCTGTAGCTTTCGGGCTCCGACTTGAACAGCCAGTAGCGGCGCGTTCGCTTGCCTCGCTTGGTCGTCATCGACGCCCCACGATAAGCGACCGCCGGACTACTGCCAGAGCGAACGCAGATCGCGCGAATTGCGCGCATTCAGCTCGAGGCCGACCGGCTGCTCGCCGTTTCCGCGAACCACCAGTGGCTGGTCGGCACCGCGGTCCCAGACGCGGATCTCACCGAGCTGGTCGCCGTTGCGCCGCTGCAGCAAGAGCCGCCAATCCGGTTCCGGCGCGAAGCCCGATCGCATGTCGACGGCAGCCTTGCCGGCGAAGTCGCACAGCACTTCGCTGGCGAGATCGCCGACCTCGCTGCGGTCCCGATCCGAACCATCGAGCCGCCAGAGACCCTCGCGGTCCATCGCAAACACGCGCTTCTGCCCGCGCGCGTCTTCGAGCACGAGCCGCTCGATGGTCCCCGTCTGCCGCAGCACCTGTAGATCGCAGTAGACCGTCCACGGCCGCTGCAGCACCTCGAGCGGATGCTGCGGCACCACGGCGACGTTGTCGGGTTCGTCGGCGCGCGCGACGTAGACCAGCGGTTCTTCGTCGGTGCCCGGCACCTGTGCCCCGAACCACAGCGTGTTGGTGCCAGGCATGTTCACGCGCCGCGTCGTCACCGTCCAACGAGCGCCGGCCATGCCGTAGCGAGGATCCTCGGCGCGCGGGTGCACGCCGTCCTCGTCGACGAACTCCTTGGCGACCAGCAGCGACAGGGCGTGCGCGGCTTCGTTGACCGGAGTCGCGCGCACCCGGTACTCGATCGGTTCGAGCATGCGCCAGGCTTCGTGCTGCGACTTGCGCACCAACCGGATGCGGTCGCCCCGCCCCTGGCCGGGATCGACGACCAGTTCGACCAACTGCTCGTAGGTGCTGTCGCCCATCGGCACCAGGATGCGCGCGCGCAACTGGTTGACGGCGTTCTGGAACACCTGGCAATACTGGCGATTGTCGCTGGTGAACAGGTGGCCGCGCCCGGGCAGGCGCCCCCACACCTGCCCTTGCTCGACCCACAGATCGAGCCGCTCCTCGCCGTAGCCGCCCTCCGCCGAGATCACGATGTCCGGCGCGCGGTCGGGCTCGCGCACCAATCCCGGCTGGAAGTGGTCGACGCGCAGCGACAGCACCGCGGTGATGAACCGCTTCGCCGCGACCTCGTCGGCGCGGCCCTTCACCGGCTCGGTGAGCTGGAACTGATCGCGACCGGCTCGCTCGAGGCGGAGCGCCTCGCGCGCGCCGGTTGCGCCGACCTGCTCGACCCGCAGCGTGCGCACGTTCGCCAGCCCGTGCCGGAACACCTGTCGTTCGCGCAGATCCGAGCGCCCGACGTGCAAGCAGTCGAACAGCGTATCGCGCACCTCCCAGATCTTGCCGGCGCGGCGCACGAAGCGCGTCTCGCCGAGCGGGCCGACGTCGCCGAACTGGTATTCGATCCGGTGGCCGTCCGGCCATTCGACGATGACTTCGAGCGCGGGTTCCTCCAATCCGGCCTTGGCCCGCCCTTCCTCGTCGTCGGCGAACGGCACCGCCATCATGTTGGCGTTGTCCCACTGCTGCACGATCTGCTCGAGGTAGCCCGCCGACGCGATGTCGACGATCGGTTCCTGCATCTGGAAACGGCCGTCCTCGGCGTGGCCGATCTCGATCGCCTGACGGTCCTTGAACTGCCAGCGGATGCGGCTCGCCGCGGTCAAGGAACGGCCATCGAGCACCGGCTCGTGCGCGGTCCTCTCGATCGGCAGCTTTTCGTCGGTCAGGTAGAGCACCAGGCCGAGCGCGGTGGCGAACGCCACCAGAACGAGGATCACGTTGCGGTTCATCAGTGTCTCCGCCGCCACCAGACGATCAGTCCGAGCAGCAGGAACGCCCCCGGCAGGTAGTAGGTCATCAGGTCGCGCGTGCGCAGCAACTGCGGCTGCTTGATGTCGAGGCTCTTGACCTCGTAGTTGGCGCTGGCGATGTCGAGCAGCACACGCCGCTCCGCCATCCAGTTGCAGACGTTGAGGGCGAACTTGCCGAAGAACGGGAAGCCGGCGTTGTTGCAGAACACGCCCGAGAGGATCACCGCCTGGCCGGGCCGCGCGTCCACTGCCGCGGAGCCGGCGTCGTCGCCTTCGGCTGCCACCGGATCGACTTCGAACACCATGCCGGTCGTGAACCGTCCCAGGCGCACGTTGGGCGCCCGATAGCTCATCTGCCCGTACTCGTCGCGCACCCCGAGCCAACCCTCGTTGCCGGTGCCCATCAGCTCTTCGCGACGCACGTTGCGCGGCGCGCCGGCCCGCTCCCGCAACGCCCGCGCGAACATCAGCTCGAACGGCGAACCGCTCTCGGCGAGGCGCCGCGTGGTCGGGTGCGCGGGGTTGACGTGCATCGACAGCCGGGCGACGCCCTCGGTGCCGTCGATGCTGCCGCCGGCGAGGTTGGCGACGTCGGGGATCTTGTGGAACACCGGCTTGGTGCTCAGCTCGTAACCGAGCAGCTCGCCGAGGCGGCCGCCGGTCGGATTCATGTCGACGGCCGCGGGCGTCCACGAGTAGTTGAGGAACAGCCGGCCACCGCGCTGCAGGTACTGGAACAACGCCTCGGCGTGGCGCGGCAGAAACTCGCGGCGCGGTTCGACGCACAGAACCAGGGTGGCATCGACCGGCACCGCCGGGCTCTGCTGCAGGTTCAGATTGCGCACCTCGAAGCCGTTCTTGACCAGCGCGGAGATCAGCGTGCCGTAGCCGGTCATCGATTCGTCGTAGCTGACCGCCGGGTCGTAGCCGCGCAGCACGTAGCAGACCGGTGTGCCCTGCACGAGCAGGCTCTTCAACGCCGAGCTGATCGCCTTCTCGCCCTGGAAGTCCTTCAGAACCGGCACTTGCTGCGACTTCACCGGCCCCGGCCGCTCCTGCGGCAGCTCGATCACCGCCAGATCGGACAGCAAGGACAGCTTGCGAAAACGCCGTTCCTGGCCCGGCTGCCGCACGGCGACGACCAGCGCCTCGCGATCGCTGGCGCTGTAGCCGAACGCTTCTGCAGCCTCGCGGAAGGCGACACTGTCGTCGTACGGCGAGTGCTGGAACAGGCGCACGTTCTCGCCGCCGAGCGCCTCGTAGCGGCGCAGCAGCAGCACCGTCGCCTCGATCAGGCGCGAACGGATCGCCAAGAACTGACGGGTCGCGTCGTCGCGCCCCTGGCCGTCGACCGGCTGCTGGAACAGGTGCAGCTCGACCTCGGCGTCGTCGGCGCGCAGCTCAGCCAGCAACTCCTCGGTGGCCGGCGCGACCGAGTTCGTGCGCTGCGGCGTCAGGTCGATCAGCACGCGCAGCGCCGGGCGCGACGCCGCCCAGACGAACAGCGCCCAGACGCAGAGCATCAGCACCCCGCCGAGCACCAGGTTGGTCCACACGCCGAAGCGACGCACGTTCACGCGAGCCTCCGCGAAGTCAGGCTGATCCAGGTCAGGAACAGGAAGAACGCGATGCCGCCGAGGAAGAACGCCACCTGACTGGTGTCGATCAGACCGCGGGCGAACCAGGTGCTGAAGTTGCCCATCACGTCGATCTTCGCCAATAACTCGCGTGCGTACCAACCGTCGCCCCAATCGCCGATGCGGGTCGCGAGCCAGCTCGGCGCCTTCATCAACACCCCGTCGAACAGGATCGTCAGAATCGCAGCCAGCATGGTGTTGTCGGTCAGGCTGCTGGCGAAGCAGCCGAACGCGAGCAGGAAGCCGGCGAGCAGGAACATGCCCAGGTAGGCGCTGAACACCGGCCCGAAGGCGATGTCGACGTCGAAGTAGGCGGGATACTCGAGCACGTGCAGCACCAACACGCTCGGCAACCACAAGATCGCGTAGAACAGCGCGGCCGCCAGCCACTTGCCGAACACGACCGCGAAGTCGGTCACCGGCGCGGTCATCAAGGTCTCGATCGAGCCGGTGCGCCGTTCTTCGGCGAAGCACCGCATCGTCAGGATGCCCGGCACCAGCATCACCATGACGTTGGTGCTGAAGTTGCCGTAGGTAGCCGCCGGGAACATGTCCGGGTCGGCGCGGTAGACCGCGAACACCAGTGCCAGGTCGGACAGTTCGAATCCGCGCACGAAGTAGAACAGCACCGCGATGATCCAACTGACCGGGCTGACCGCGTACGACAGCAGTTCCTTCTTGAGGGTCACCAGAGCGCCGTTCATCGCGGCCCACCCTCCGTGGCGGCGGCCGCGAGCGCGAGCTCTTCGCGCTGGTCGGCGCCGTCGGTGATCGCGTAGAAGTACTCTTCCAACGTCGGCCGCTCGACCTCGAGCCCGTAGACGGGTACCGCAGCCTGCTGCAGGCGGGTGCCGAGTTCCTCGCTCGGGTCGCTCGACGGTTCGAGTTCGCAGCGCAGCGTCGCCACACCGTGCCCGGCGGCCGCGTCGTCCTCGGCGACGTCGATCGTGTCCGCAACGACGCCGGCCAGCACCGTGACGATCTCCCGCAGCAGCTCCGCCGGGCAACGAGCGCGCACCGACAGCCGCGCGCGCGTGCCGCCGGCGACGAGCTCGTCGGGACGGCCGTCGGCGCGCACGGTGCCGCGGTGGATCACGATCACGCGCGAGCAGACGTCCTGGACTTCGCCCAGGATGTGGCTCGAGAACAAGATGGTGTGCTCGGCGGACAGCTCGCGCACCACCTGCTTGACGCGCCGACGCTGGTTCGGATCGAGGCCCGAAGTCGGTTCGTCGAGGATCAGGATCGGCGGGTTGGCGACCAGTGCGTCGGCGAGCCCGACCCGCTGCCGGTAGCCGTGACTGACGTGGCCGACCAGCTTGCGCGCGACGTCGGCGATGCCCGCCTTGGCCATCGCGCGCTCGACGGCGGCCTTGCGATCGCGGCGAGGCACGCCCTTCAGGGCGGCGCGGTAGCGCAGGAACTCGACCACGCGCAGGTCCGGGTAGATCGGCACTTCCTGCGGCAGGTAGCCGATGTGGCGCCGCACCTCGAGCGACTGCCGCCGCACGTCGCAGCCGGCGACCTCGGCGAGCCCCGACGTCGCAGGGTGGTAGCCCGTCAGCACCCGGATCGTGGTGGTCTTGCCCGCGCCGTTGGGCCCCAGGAAGCCGACCACTTCGCCGGGCTGGATCTCGAACGAGACCCCGCGCACGGCCAGGGTCGGACCGAATCGTTTGTGCAGGTCGACTACTCGAATCATCGGCGAACGCGGTAGTTCCGCTGCTCCCGACCCGTAACACCCGCCGCCGCCGGAACCAGCAAGATCAGGGTAATCGCCGGGTCGACGAACACCAGTGTGGATCCCCGACAACCGCCGCAGCAGCGGTGCGAGCGGCGTTACGTCCGTCTCGACCGAGGACTCCCGATCGCTTGCATTCGTCCGCCCGGCTGAGCATCGTCGCCGCCATGCACGGCCATCGAGGCTTTCGTTCCGTCCGCCCGACCTCGCCGACGATGGCGTTCGCATTCGCGTTCGCGTTCGCGACGCTGGCGAGCTGCGGCGGGGATCCCGAGAAGTACGACTGGCGCAATCGCGAACTCGCGTGGAAGTACGGCCCCACCCGTGGCACCGCCA
>DRKG01000238.1 GCA_011051855.1 bacterium
GGGCTCCTCGTCCTTGCCGGTGTACGGATTCTTGACCTTTTCGTTCTGCGTGTAGGCCTTGACGTTGTCGATGTAGTTGCCGCACAGGCGCGCGATCGCCTCCTCGTCGGCCGAGATGGCGCGCTGCACTTCGTTCTTGATGATCTCCTCGTACTCCTCGCGAACCACGACCAACAGGTCCTTGTAGCGCTTCTTCGTCTCCGGGTCGGAGATCAGGCTGTGGTGGTCGAGGCCCTCCTCGAGCTCGTTCATGATCATGAACGGGTTGATGCACGGCATGTCGCGCACCAGCACGTTCGAGATCTTGTCCTGGATGTAGCGCGGCGAGATGCCTTCCATGCCCTCGCGCGGCGCCTCGTCGCGGAGTTCCTTGATGTTGTCCTTAGTGTAGCCGGGGATCGACTTGCCGTTGTAGAGCTTGAGCTTTTGCAGCAGCGACAGGTTGGCCTTCTTCGGCTCCTCCAGGCGGGTCAGGATCGCCCACATCGCGGCGATCTCGAGCGTGTGCGGCGCGATGTGCTTGCCCGGCACCTGCTTCTTGCCGAAGTCCTTCGCGTAGATGCGGACCTCGTTGCTGAGCCGCAGATTGTAGGGAATGTCGATCTTGATGGTGCGATCGCGGAACGCCTCCATCAGCTCATTCGACTGCAGGCGATTGTACTCGGGCTCGTTGGTGTGCCCGATGATCAGCTCGTCGATGTCGGTCTGGGCGAACTTCTTCGGCTTGATCTTGTGCTCCTGCGAAGCCGTCAGCAGGTCGTAGAGGAACGCCACGTCGAGCTTGAGTACCTCGATGAACTCGATCACGCCGCGGTTGGCGATGCAGAATTCGCCGTCGAAGTTGAACGCGCGCGGATCGCTGTCGGTGCCGAGCTCGGCGATGCGGCGGTAGTTGATGTCACCGGTCAGCTCGGTCGAGTCCTGGTTCTTCTCGTCCTTGGGCATGAACGTGCCGATGCCGACCCGGTCCTTCTCGCTGACCAGCAGGCGCCGCACCTTGACGTGGTCGAGCACCTTCTGGAAATCGCCGCCGTGACGCTTGAGCAGCATCTCCAGGTAGAAGCGGCTGACCGGCGACAGATCGAAGTCCTGCCGCAATCTGTAGGTCGTGCCGGCCTTCTTCTGCAGCTCGGCGAGCACGTTGGCGCGCACGTCCGGCGGCAGCAGGAGCAGCGGCTCCTCGTTCATCGGCGACGGGATCGTCTCGCCGTCGACCTCCCACGAGAACGTGTAGAGTGCCCCCTCCTTGGTGCGGCTGTAGGCCTCGAGCCCTTTCTTCAGCAGGCGCACGATGGTCGACTTCGACGAACCGACCGGGCCGTGCAACAACAGCACGCGCCGCTCCGGGCCGAAGCCGTGGGCGGCGGCCTTGAGCACGGACATCAGGTCGTTGAGCGAGCGTTCGAGTCCGAAGATGCCGTCGCGTCCGTCTTCGATCGGATCGGCGAAGAAGCGGTAGGACGCGACCTTCGTCTTGTCGACCTCGATCTCGTCGACGCCGAAGCTGAGCACCATGTCGTAGACGCGCTGGTGCGCGGTGCGCACCACCAGCGGGTTCTCGCTGACCAGGTCGAGGTACTGCTGGAACGTGCCTTCCCAGTGTTCCGCCTGGTACTGGTCGCGGTCGAGGGAATCGCGGATCAGCCGCGCAAGATCGAGATCGCTCATGCCTGCACCACCACTAAGCCTGCAAACGGGCCGAGACCAGTCCCGCCCCGACAGGAACCAGCCATCGTATCGGCGGTTCCTACCGGTGACATGAACGTTTTGGCCAACGGTGCTACCCTGCGCCGATGCATTCCCGATCGCTGCCCACCCTGGCCACCGCCCGCTTCCTGCTGTTGTCCGCCGCCGGTCTCGCGCTCACGGCGTGCGGTGGTCCCGGCGGCCCCGTCGACGGCGGCAAGGCGATGGCGCACGTCGAGAAGTTCGTGTCGTTCGGTCCGCGACCGTTCGGCTCCGATGCGCTGGCCAAGACCGCGGACTACATCCAGCAGCAGATCGAAAGCCTCGGGCTGAAGATGCAGCGGCACGAGGTCGAGCACCGGCGGGAGAAGAAGACGATCCGCAACCTCTACTGCCGAATCGACGGCGAGGATCCGGACAACGGCCCGATCCTGATGATCGGCGCCCACTACGACACCAAGCGCACCGAGGGCTGCTCGGAATGGACACACGACGGCCCGTTCCTCGGCGCGATCGACGGCGGCGGCGCGCCGGCGGTGCTGATCGAGCTGGCGCGCGCGATCCTGGCGATGAAGGACCGGCCCAAGTGCAACGTCTGGCTCTACTGGATCGACGCCGAGGAGTCGATCGATTGGACTTGGAACGACGAGCGCGCCCTGCTCGGCAGCAAGGCATTCTGCCAGATGCTGTCGCAGCAGAAGATCCTGCCGCGCGTGAAGGCGTTCGTGTTGCTCGACCTGATCGGCAGCAAGGCGATGAAGATCGACAAGGACGGCAACAGCAACGCGCGGCTTCAGGAACTGTTCGCCGACGCCGCCAAGGCGCTCGGCATCGAGGAACGCGTATATCGCTTCCCGACCGAAGCCGACATCGCCGAGTACCGTCGGCGCGGTCTCAACTGGGGCACCAAGGACGACCACGAGAGCTTCATCAACCGCGGCGTGCCGAGCGTGCTGCTGATCGACTTCGCCCGCCGCATTCCGGACGGCGCGCGCGACGAGCGCTACGAAGCCTGGTGGCACACACCCGATGACGACCTCGACGCAATGGACAGCGATTCGCTGGCGCTGGCGGGCAACCTGGTGATGCAGGCGCTCGCCGACCTCGACGCGTTCGTGCACGGCAAGAAGAAGCAGCGGTGACCGGCGCCATGCGATGGTCCGCGATCATCTTGTTGGCGATCGGAGGCTTCGGCGCCTGCCTGGGCGCTGCGTTGACCTACCGCCAGCGGCGTCAGACGAACCAACCGACGACGCCCGAGCCGGCGATCAGCGTGCCGGTCGTGATCGACAAGCGCGACGTGCTGCCGCTGGCGGCGATCAAGGCGCCACCGACGACGGGCGAACTGGCGATGCGCTACGCGCGCACGCTGGTCGGCTACGGGCCGCGCTACAGCCGCCCCAACGGCCGGCCGACCCCCGGCTGGACCAGACAGCTCACCTTCATCGCCGAGACCCTGAAGCAGGCCGGACTCAAGGTCGAGCGCGACACGTGGACGGATCGCAAGGAGTTGATCACGTTCACCAACCTCTCGGCTCGGATCCCCGGCCGCGGGCGAGAACGCATCGTGCTGGCGTGCCATCACGACACCAAGTGCACGACCGGGCACCCTACGCCCGAACACAACTTCGAGTTCGTCGGCGCCAACGACGGTGCCAGCGGGGTTGCCCTGCTGCTGGCGTTGGCACCGGTGCTACGGCAGCGCGACAACGCCGCGAGCATCGAACTGGTGTTCTTCGACGGCGAGGAGAGCCTCGACTGGCACTGGAACGACGCCGCCCGCGCGCTGTTCGGCAGCAGGCGCTATGTCAAACGCCACCGCGACGCGCGGTTGCTCGGCAACGAGCCGCGCATCGTCGCAATGGTGTTGCTCGACATGGTCGGCCGGAAGGATCTGCACATCCAGGAGGAGCTCTATTCGACCGAACTCCTGCGTCGCATCTGCTGGTCGGCGGCCGTCGCCAACGGCTACCGCCAGCAGTTCTACCGTCGCGCCGAGCGCGCCGCCGACGACCACACGCCGTTCCTCGAGGTCGGCATTCCGGCGGTCGACCTGATCGACCTCAACGGCAACCCGACCTGGCATACGCCCTACGACACTCTCGACAACATGTCCGCGACCAGCCTCCAACAGGTCGCCGACGTCGTGCTGACGATGCTGCCGGCCGTCGAGCAGGCCTACGTCACCGAACCCAGGTGACGCGGCCATAATAGAGGTATCAGGCTCTCCTGACGCAACCGCCCGGCTGCCATCACGCCGCGGGAACGACCTGTCGCAGGCAAGTGACACCGCGTGCTATCGTCCGCGCGATGCCGACCGTCGAGCGCCAGGGCCGCACCATCCATCACTCCCGCGAAGGCGACGGCCCCGGCGTCGTGCTGATCCCGGGCCTCGGCTCCGGCGCGCGGTTGTTCGGCACGCTGCCGCGCCGGTTCGCGCGCCACGGCTTCACCTGCTGCGCGATCGACCCGGTCGGTCTGTCGCCGTCGAGCCCGCTGCCCGGTGGCATCTTCGACTTCGCACAGGCGGCGCACGACGTGCTCGCGGTGGCTGCGACCCTGCCGCCGCCGGTGACGCTGGTCGGCACTTCGCTCGGCGGCAAGGTCGCGCTGCAGGCGGCGGCGATGCAGCCGCAGCACGCCCAGCGGCTGGTCATGCTCGGTAGCGCCGCGGTGCAGACCGCGCGCAGCCGGCGGATCTACCGCTGGTTCGAGATCTTGTGCAGCGAGCTCGACGGCCGCTACCTCGGCGAGCTGACCGCACCGTTCTTGTTCGGTGAGACCTTCCTGAACGAGAAGCCCGGCGTCGTCGACGACATCATCCGCAGCACCAGGCCGAGCGCCGAGTCGCGCGCGTTCATGCGCGCCCAGGCGCGGGCGCTGCAGGCGTTCGACGGCCGTGCGCTGTGTGCACAGGTGGCGATGCCGACGCTGTGCCTCGGCGGGGCCGAGGACACGCTGACGCTGCCGAGCGAGGTCGCCGCGACCGCAGCCCTGCTGCCGAACGCCGAACACCACTGCCTCGCCCGCGCCGGACACAGCCTGTTGCTCGAGAGCCGCGAGGCGTTCGATCGTGTGGCCGCATTCGCCAGCGCGTGAAGCGGGACGACGGGGCGCGCGCGGAACGTCGCACCGCCGTCGCGAAGTTCGCGTAGTGCAGCATGGTCAGGCCCGCGGCCAGCATCGGACCGAGCGCGCAGCCCGGTGGCTGCGGCGTCAACGCCACCATCTCCAGGCGGCAGTGTCTGAGCTCGGCCGCGGTGTACACGTCGGGCAACAGCGAAGCGAAGGCGCCGCGCGGTGCGCAGCCGGCGCCGTCACCGCGGTGCCGTAGCGCAACACCGCCCCCTGCCGCAGCAGCCAGTCGGCCAGCGCGCGAATCGCGACCGGTGGGTCGACGTTGGCCTCGTGCGGACTGCGCGCGACCACCTCCGTCGGGGTGCACGATTCGACGCCGGGCAGCGAACCGGCGGCGGCGAACTCCTGCAGCACGCGCCATTCGTCGTCGGCGCCGGCGAGGCCGAAGACGAACAGCTCCAGACGGTGCTTCATCGGTCGGTCGTCCGCCACTGCTACTCGAGGGGCACGATCCAGCTCGCGGCGAGGCTCGCATCGCCGCGCGCTTCGGTCGTCCGGCACAAGGTCGCGAGCGTCGGCGCCGGCTGCACCGTGCGCACGGGCCCGTCCGCCGGAGCCAGTTCGACGGGCTCCGTCAGGTCGACGAGGCGCGCATCGAGCCAGGCTTCGACCCGCGGTCCGTCACCGACGTCGTAGGCGATGCGGTGTGTCGAGGCGATCGCCTCGCAGCGCCGACCGGAAACTGCCCGTTCGGTGTGCAGCCAGTAGTGGTCGCACACCACCGCATCGCTCAGAACCCAGATCAACTGCGCCGGCGTGGTCTCGCGCGCCAGCGGCACCAGATCCTGAAGCAGGTCGCGATCGGGCAAGCCGGTGTGGCCGTTGTCCTCGACCAGCATGAAGCGCGTCGGATAGCGCCCGGGGTGCTTCGCCTGCAGTTCCGCGAGCACGCCGGCAAACGCCTCGCAACGCGACCGCCGGCCGTAGGCCGTATCACGGCCCCCGACCATGAACGAGAACCGCAGCGAATGCAGGCCGTCGGGAACGCTTTGCCCGTCGGTCGGCGCAGCCGCGCTGGCATGCACCGCCGCGAACCGGTGCGGCAACTTCGGACCGACGACAAACGCCCCGTAACCACCGTGGCTGTAGCCGATCGCGATGACGCGGTCCGCGTCGACGCCGTCGCAGACGACGAACTGCCGGATCAGCTTTTCGAGCACCGGGTAGAAGTAGTCGGTGTAGAAGCCGTTCCATTCGTCGGTCGGAGCCCGCAGCGCGCAATACAGATAGCCTCCGGCCTCCGGGTGGTCCCTGTAGTAGACCTGCATGTGGCGCCACTGGGCGTCGTTGACATGCTTGGGCACACCACCACCGCCGTGCATCGCAATCACCAGTGGCCACCCGTTCGCGGGCCGCTTGCCAACCTGCTTGACCGTGAACACGCACTCGCGCCCTCGGGCCCGGACGATGTGTCGCTCGTGGTCAGCTCGCAGCAGGGGGCGCTCGTGCTCGCGCCACGCGCGCGCAACCAATCCCCGCAGGCGAGCATCTCCCGGAGCCGTTCGCAACTCGGCATCCAGAGTGCGGTCGAAGGCGAAACCCTGCCGCTGTTCCTCGCCAGCCGCATAGAAGCGCCGCAACCGACGCAGCAAGGCGTCCTCACCGCTGCCCTGGCCAGGCCAGTGGCGCCCCCTCGGAGGGAGTTCCGTTGGATGCTGCGGCGTCTGCTGGGCGGCCAGCCCGGCACACACGCTGCACAACAGCAGAACGGCAGATTGGATCATTCCGTCTTTGTACCCTCTCCGCCCCGCTCCGGATCAGCCCGCTTTCAACTCGCCGAGGTGGAACATCCACAGGCCGGTCCCGGTCGCCGCCAGCACGCTGACCAGCCACAAGATCACGCAGATGCGGTGCCAGAGGCGGGCACGCTCGGTGCGCCACAGCATGATCCCCGTAACCAGCACGGGCAACGCCAGCAGGCCACCGGCTTTGGCGAACACCAGATGCACCGCCA
>DRKG01000239.1 GCA_011051855.1 bacterium
CGGGACGAGCCGTGAGCGCCGGCCGCGGCAAGACGCTGTTCCTGCCGGCGCGGGCGAAGCTGAACCTCGCGTTGCGCATCGTCGGCCGCCGCGCCGACGGCTACCACCTGCTCGACACCGTGTTCCACGCGCTCGCGCTGCACGACGACGTGGCCGTGACGCGCACGGAGGAGGGACGGGCCATCGAGGTGCGCGCGCCGCGCGAGCCGCTGCTGGTGCCGGCCGACGACCGCAACCTCGCGGTGCGGGCACTCGCCGCCCTGCAGCGGGCGACCGGCGACCGCGGGGGGTTTCGCGTGTGCCTCTACAAGCGCATCCCGAACGGCGGCGGCCTCGGCGGCGGCAGCAGCGACGCCGCCGCCGTGTTGCGGCTCGGCAACCTGTTGTTGGGCGAGCCGCTCGACCAAGCCGCGCTGACCGCGCTGGCGGGGACGCTCGGGGCCGACGTCGCGTTCTTCCTGCGCGGTGGCACCCAGCGCGGCCGCGGCGTCGGCGAGCAACTCGAACCGCTGCCGCACCGCCGCGGCCACTTCGTGCTGGTGTTGCCGCCGTTCGGCTGCGAGACCAGAGCCGTCTACAAAAACCACGCGGCGCTCTTGGCGCACGGCGGGCCCGCGGATACCGTGGCCCCAATTACGGTCCCCGAAAACAGAGATTTGGCTGTGGGTATCGGGACGAACGAACTGGAACGCGCGGCGGTGTTGCTGCGACCGGAGTTGGGACGGCTGCGCGACAGGGTCGTGCAGGCCGGCTATGCGCAGGTGCGCATGACGGGCAGCGGTTCGACGCTGTTCGTCGCCTGTGCGGACTCCGGTGCGGCCGAAGAATGCCGGCGCGTGCTCCAGTCGTCGGTGGCATCGACCGATAGCGGCGGTGTCGGGTTCGTGGTCACCGCCAGTGGCCCCGCGCTCGACGGCGATCGACCATCGTCACAGGTGCCCGCGACCGTCGCTCCGCGTCCTCCAGACCCGCTCGGGTGACGGACCGGAGGCGCGGCCGGGCGGACGGTGGCACAAGGCGAACGGAGGGAATGGTCATGCAGGAACAGAGCAACCAGGACGGCGCGCCGACCCGTTTCGAGATCACCGAGGTCCGGGTCAAGCTGACCGCCGACCCGCGCAACAAGTTGAAGGCCTACTGCAGCGTCACCATCGACGACGCCTTCGTGGTGCGCGACCTGAAGATCATCGAGGGCGCGCGCGGCCCGTTCGTGGCGATGCCGTCGCGCAAGCTCGCGGACCACTGCCCGAACTGCCACTACAAGAACCACCTGCGCGCGTCCTACTGCAACCAGTGCGGCGCGCGGCTGGATCCGGAGCGCGCGCCGAAGGACGGCCGCGGCCGGGCGCGGCTGCACGCCGACCTCGCGCACCCGATCAACAGCGCGACGCGCATCGAGCTGCACAAGGCGGTCGTGCGCGCCTACGCCGAAGAGGTCGAGGCCGCGAAGACGGCGGGTGAGGACTACCGCCCGAAGACGTTCGACGACTTCGACCAGCTCAGCGAGATCGTCGACGACGAGTACATCGAGGAACTCGAACGGCGCCAGGAAGAACGCCAGCGTCGCCGGCGCGAGGCGCGCGCCAACGACGGCGAGGCCGGCGCCGAAGGCTGACGGCTGATCGGGCTCGCACCCGAGCGCGCAGGCGGTAGGCTGCCAGCGGCATGGCAGTGCGCATCGCCATCGTCGGCCCCGGCCGGGTCGGCAGGACGTTCGCCCGCGCGTTTGCGGCGGCGGGCGTGGAGGTCGTCGGCTTCGTCGCACGCACGGAGGCCGCCGCCGCCGCCGCCGTCGGCGAGCTGGGGCAGGGGCGGGCGCTGACGTTCGCCGACCTCGACGCGGTTCACGTCGCCGTGTTCGCCGTCGGCGACAACGTCCTCGCCGAGGTCGTGCGCGCCGCTGCGGCCGCCGGTGGCAGGTGCTGTAGCCTGTGGATGCACACCAGCGGCCGGCACGGCCTCGACGTGTTCGAGCCGGCGCGGGCGCGCCAGGTGCGCGTCGGCGCCCTGCACCCGCTGTTGCCGTTCGCGACGTCACCCACCGGCACCGACGTCGCCGGCGCGCCGGCCTTGCTGACCGGCGAAGCGAAGGCGATGCGGTTGCTGCGGCGGTTGGCCGGACTGCTGGGCATGCAGCCGATCGTCTGCGGCGAGCAGGATCGGGTGCTCTACCACGCGGGTTGCGCGCTCGCCGCCAACGGCGCGATGGCTCTGTTCGAACTGGCCGAGCGGGTGTTGGCCGCCGCCGGTGGGCTGTGCGGGGCCGATGGTCGGCGGGTGGTCGGCGCGCTGATCGGCGCGGCGGTCGCCTCGGCGGCGAGGCACGGGCCGGCCAAGGCCTTGTCGGGGCCGGTGCGGCGCGGCGACGCCGCCACCGTGCAGGCCCACTTGCAGCGCCTCGGGCGGGCCGCGCCGAGCGCGCTGCCGAGCTATCGGGCGTTGATGGCCGCAGCACTCGAACTCGCCCGTTGCGAGGGCTTGCCGCGAGTCGATTGCGAACGCCTCGCCGACACGCTCAGCTTGACGCCGCCCCGCGACGGAACATGACCCGCGTCATCGCCAGTGTGCTCGCCCGCGACCGCGGCCAGGTGCTGCGGGACGCCCGCCGCGCGGCGATGCTCGGTGCCGACTGGCTGGAGCTCCGCCTCGACCACTGGTCGCCGCACGAGGACCTGGCACCGCTGTTCGCCCGCATCGGGCTGCCGGTGCTGGTCGCGTGTCGCACGCCCGACGACGGCGGCGCCTGGCGCGGCACCCTGACCGAACGGCGCGAACTGCTGACGCGCGCCCTGAAGGCGGGCGCACAGGGGCTCGACCTCGAGCAGTGGGAGACCTGGAACCCGCCGGCCGGCGGGACCCGGCTGCGCCTGCGCATCCGCTCGTTCCACAGCTTCACCGGCGTGCCGAAGGATCTCGGCCGCATCCGCGACGAGTTGGCCGGCGAAGGCGTGGTCGCCAAGATCGTGGTGACCGCGCACGACCTGGCCGACGCCGCCCCGGTGTTCGACCTGTTGCGGCGCACCGACCAGGCGGTCGCGCCGACGGTGGCGTTCGCGATGGGCCGCACCGCTTGGCCGACGCGCGTGCTGGCGGCCGCGCTGGGCGCGCCGCTGGTCTACGGCAGCCTCGGTGCCGGCGAAGAGGCGGTGCCCTACCAGCCGCCGGTCGACCGCCTGGTCGGGCTCTACCGCGTGCGCGAACTCGGTCGGGCGACGCGCTGGTTCGGACTGCTCGGCAATCCGGCGCTGCACTCTCTCGGACCGTGGCTGCACAACCGCGCCTTCCGTCGACTCGGTGTCGATGCGGTCTACCTGCCCTTCGAAACGTCCAAGCCCGAAGCCGTGCTCGACATGTTGCCGCCGGAACGGGTCTGCGGCCTGTCGGTGACGGCGCCGTTCAAGCAGCGTCTGCTCGCCCGCTGCGCGCGGGTCAGCGACGACGCGCGCGGCACCGACGCGGTCAATACGATGGTTGCGAGCGGCGACGGGTTGCTCGGCCACAACACCGACGTGGTCGGCGTGCGCGAGGCGCTGCAGGCGGCCGGTGCGGGGCGCGAGGTCGGCGCCGCCGCGGTGGTGCTCGGGGCGGGCGGAGCGGCCCGGGCTGCAGCGTTGGCGCTGCAGGGGCTCGGCTACGAAGTGACCATGCTCGGCCGTTCGTTCGACTGCGCGCGCTCCTTCGCCGAGCAGCACGGCGTGCACCTCGGCAGCCTCAGCGAGCAGGTGATCGGGCGACTCGCGCCGCGGGTCGTCGTGCACGCGACGCCGGTCGGCAGCCACGGCCGCGACGGAGCGGAGCGCCTGTTGCCCGGGTTCACGCCCGGTGCGGGCACGATCGTGCTCGACATGGTCTACCGGCCGCAGCGCACCCGGCTCCTGCGCGATGCCGCCGCGGCCGGAGCGATCGCGGTGCCGGGGGTCGAGATGTTCCTGGCGCAGGCGCGTGCGCAGGTCGGCCTGTTCACCGGCAAGGACCTTCCGGTCGCCGAGCTGCGCCGGTTCTTGGCGGGTTCGGCGCTGGCGGCGCCGGTGGTGCGCACCCCCTGAGGGATCGCGCGCCAGTGCGGCCGGTTGGTCGCGCGCTGTCGTTGCGCTGCGCGATCGCTATCCTGGCGGCCGCATGGTGAACGACGATGCCGGAGAACGTGAGGCGGATCTCGAACGGCGATTGCGCGGCGGCGAGGACGCCGCCATCGGGCCCCTGTTCGAGAGCTTTCGCGATCGCTTGCGGCGCATGGTGCAGTTCCGCATCGACCCGCGCCTGGTCGGCCGCATCGACCCCGAGGACGTGCTGCAGGAGACCTTCCTGGAGGCCGAGAAGCGGCTTTCTGCCTACCGCGGCGACGACAAGCCGTTCGTGGTCTGGATCCGGCTGA
>DRKG01000240.1 GCA_011051855.1 bacterium
ACAGGATGGCGACCGGGTCGGGCCGGCCGGGCGCGGCACGCTGGTGCGCGTCGACGAGCGCGACATCGCCAGCGAAGGTTCGGTCACCGTGATCGACCTCGCTCGCGGCCAGCGGATCGCCGAAACGCGCACGGGTCTGCACGCAGGTGACCTCGCGCTCGCGCCCGACGGCCTCGTCGCCTGCGCCAATGCCGGGTCCGATACGATCACCCTGCTCGATCGGGACGGTGCGATTCGCGGCACCGTTTGGGCGCGCACGCGGCCGAACGACCTGCTGCAGGCATCGCCGAACGCGCTCTGTTTCACCGCGGACGGCGAACACCTGTTGGTGGCGAACGGCACCATGAACGCGGTGGCGGTATTCGACTATCCGGACCGCGAGCTGCTCGGTTTCGTGCCGGTCGGCTGGTATCCGTCGGCGCTGTGCGCGATCGGGAACCGCGTCTGCGCGACCAATGTCAAAGGGCTCGGGTTTGGTCGGGTGCGCAAGGACGGCACCGCGGAGTTCAACACCCACCAATACCACGGTTCCCTGTCGTTGTTCGACCTGCCTGGCGGCGACGACTTGCCGGCGCTGACGACCGTGGTCGAGCGCAACCTGCGCCGTCGCGCGATCGAGTACGCGCTGTTGCCGCCGCGGCCGAACCAACCGCCGCGTGCGATTCCGGAACGCATCGGCGAACCGAGTCGGATCGAGCACGTGGTCTACGTCATCAAGGAGAACCGCACCTACGACCAGGTGCTCGGCGACCTCGCGGGCGGCAACGGCGACCCGGAGCTGTGCATCTTCGGCGAGCACGTGACGCCCAACCAACACGCGTTGGCGCGCCAGTTCGTGCTGCTCGACAACACCTACTGTGCAGGCATCCTGTCGGCCGACGGCCACAACTGGACGATGTCCGCCTTCGGCAGCGACTACCTGGAGAAGAGCTTCGCCGGATGGCCGCGCAGTTACCCGGACGGCATGGGTGAGGACGACGCCGACGCCCTGGCCTACTCGCCGGCGGGGTTCTTGTGGGATCACGCGATCGCGCGCGGCATCACGTTGCGCAACTACGGCGAATGGTGCGGCCCGAAGGTGCGCTGGCGCGATCCGGCGCGCAAGGGGTCGCCGGGATGGCTCGATTGCTGGCGCGCCGCACGTGGCGATGCCGACGACGTCATATTCGAGAGCGAGCCGATGGTGCGGTCGCTCGCCCCTTACACGCCGACCGCCTACGTGGGTTGGGATATGTCGGTCCCCGACCAATACCGCGCCGATTTCGTGCTGCGCGAACTGCGCGAGTTCGAAGCCACGGGCGAGTTCCCACAGCTCGTATTGATCTGCCTGCCGAACGACCACACCAGCGGCACCAGCAAGGACTGTCCGACGCCGGCCGCGTGCGTCGCCGACGGCGACCTCGCCTTCGGCCGTATCGTCGAGGCCCTGTCGCATTCGCGATTCTGGCCGAAGATGGCGATCTTCGGCATCGAAGACGATCCGCAGGCCGGCTGGGACCACGTCAGCGGCTACCGCACGACCTGCTATCTGGCGAGCCCGTTCGCGCGCCGTGGAGTCACCGTGTCGACCCAATACAACACCACCAGCGTGCTGCGCACGATCGAACAGATCCTCGGCATTCCGCCGATGAACGGCTTCGACGCGAGCGCTTCGCCGATGTTCGACTGCTTCACCGAGGAGCCGGACTTCACGCCGTTCTCCTCATTGCCGAACAACGTGCCGCTCGACCAGATGAACCCGGGTTCGGCCGCGATCGCCGACCCGATCCTGCGCCGCGACGCGGAGTTGAGCGCGACGTTCGACTTCTCGCAGGTCGACCGCGCCCCCGAAGACGCGCTGAATCGCATCCTGTGGCGGGCGATGAAGGGCACATCGGTGCCGTATCCCGAGTGGGCGGTTTGCGCCGAGGCCGACGACGATGACGACGATGGCCGCAACGACGATTGAGCCGTTGCGCAGGCGCCGGCGCGGCGGCCGTCAATCGATGCCGAGCTTCGCGCGCAGCTCCTGCGGGATCGCGTCCTTGTGCACGCCCCAGCTCAGCGTCTTGTATTCGACGAACGCCTGCGACGCGAAGAAGTAGCCGCCGAGTGGGTTGTAGTCGGTGCCCCACGAGTTCTTGACACGGAAGTAGCGCGTACCGTTCTGGTCGCGGGCGAGGCCGGTAATCAGCATGCCGTGGTCGTCGGTCGTCTCATAGTTGTCGAAGGCCTGTTGCCGCAGCTCCTGGGTGATGCGCTCTTCGGGCACCGGCCGGGTGAAGCTGTAGATCAGCTTGTCGCGCTCCTTCTTGTCCATCTTCTCCCACTTCAGGCGCTCGGTGTCCGCCATCTCGGTGATGTCGTTCTCGGGCACGACGGCGATGCCGCGCTTGCTGGCGAAGCCCTTCTCGCTGACGTCGCTCGCCCAGGTGACCGCGTAGCCGGAGCGCACCGAGTGCTCGATCATCGCGACCATCTCGTCCATCGGCACGTTCCAGTAGCGCGACCAGGTCCAGTTGTCGGGCACTTCGAGCACGAACTGCTCGTAGAACGGGTGGTGGGTGAACGACGTGAAGAACACGTAGTCACGCGGGTCGACGCCGACCACCTGCTCGGCGAAGCTCTTCGGCGTGTAGCTCTGGCCCTTCCATTCAAACGACTGCGGCACCGGGCCGAGGTAGGCATCGAGGATGCCCTGGAAGCCCTTGAACCACGCAGTCGACAGCTTGCGGTTCTTGTTCTTGATGACTGCGTCGAGGTAGCTCTTCAGCACTTCGTCGAGTTCGCCGTGGGTGTGCACCTTCGTGCCGTAGTTGAGGCCGGCATAGGCACTCTCGGGCATCGCGCCGTAGTTGCCGAGCACTTCGAAGGTGTCGTTGACGGCACCGCCGCCGCCGAAGTTGCAGGTGCCGTGCATGCGCACGTAGCGCTTTGCCTTCTCCTCGTAGCACATGCGCACGACGAACATCTCCGACAGGTTCACCGGCGGCCTGCCCATGCGCAGCATCTCGGCTTCGACGAGACCGCCCGATGCGTAGCTCCAGCACGTGCCGGCGCGCTGCTGGTTGCTGACCGGGGTGGCGTTGACGTCGCACTCGATCGTGAACTGGTAGGCGTCTCCTTCCTTTGCGGCCGCGTCCTGGGCGGCGAGGGCGGGGGCGAGCAGCAGGCCGAGCAGGCAGGACTTCGTCGTGGTCGTGGTCATGATGCGATGTCGATCAGGAGACGGGCGGACAGGGATACGGCAGTACAGGTGCTGCGCAGGCCGCAGGCAAGAGCCATGTGGTTCGCACGGCTGTGCGTGGGCGCCGTCGCGCGGAGCGCTGTCAGAGCAGCTTCACCAGCCCGCGTTGCGCCGCGCGCACGAACAGCAGGAAGCCGCGGTCGTAGTCGGCGACGCCGGATTGCACGCGCTGGCTCTTCAGGTAGGCGTCGTTGATCCGGCCGAGCGGCTGTGGTGGCCGGTCAGCGCGGGCTGTGGCGGATCACGGCTCCGATCGGCCGGTGGTCGCTGCCGAACGACGCGCCGACGAAGGCGTCGACGACGCGCAGCTCGCCCGCGGTCAGCACGTGGTCGATCGGGATGCGCAGCGGTGCCGGAAGCGGGTCGGGCCAGCTCGGCAGCCACCACGCGGTCGAGCCCTCTGCCAATCCGGTCGTGCGCAGCAGGCGGCGGAACGGCGCGTTCCACGGGGTGGCGTTGAAATCGCCGAGCACGATGCGGTCGGCGGGCAGGTTCTCGAGCAGGCGGGGGATCGCGGCGAGCGCATCGTCGCGCTCGCGCACGCGGCGTCCGGACAGTCCGGGCGGGGGTGGGTGGACGGCGACGACTCCGATCGGACCGGATCGGGTGGTGAGCACGCAGC
>DRKG01000241.1 GCA_011051855.1 bacterium
GGCGGGAACCGGTAGCGGTCGGGCCCTTCCCTGACCGGCATGTCGTGCACGACCCACTCGATCAGCACGGCGAGTCGGCCGTGGTCTTCGTAGACGATCAGCACGTTGTGATCCCAGCCGTACTCGCCGATCAGGTCGTGCAGCTCCGGGGGTGCCGGCGGCGGCGGGGTGTCGTCGCGCACGTAGTAGCGCGTGTCGTCGGTTTCGGGGCCGCCGTCCTTCAGGCGGCCGTCGGGCAGGACCGTCAGTCGACGCGACTGGCCGATCGACAGCGCGTCCCAGGCGATCAGGGTGCCGTCGGCGGCGCGACGGAGGCGCGAACGCACGCCGACGTTCGGCGCGTAGATCAGTTCGCCGTCGCGTTCGAGCAGGTCGACCCAGTCGTCGCCGATGTGGTAGTGGCCGGCGAGTCGGCGGGCGGCGGTGACGCCGACGGGTTCGGGGTAGGTCGGCGGCGGCAAGGTCTCGCCGCGCCGGTTCGCGAGCACGCTGCGCAGAGCGCGGGTCGCGATCGCGCTCGCCACCCGGCCGGCGAAGTCCTTGGTGCAGACCACCGCGCACGCGATGCCTTGCTCGGGCAGTGCGGTCAAGGTCGAGGCGAAGCCATAGACCGCGCCGCCGTGCGAGACGCGCAGGTGGCCGTCGAGCGAGCCGACGAAGAAGCCGAGGCCGCAGTTGCCGTGGTCGCCGTCGGGCAGTTGCCACATGCTCCTCTGGCTCGCCGGCGAGATCACTCGTCGCGTCGCATCGGGAAACCAACTGCGCCCGAACTTCACCAGGTCGACCACGGTGCTGCGCAGCTCGGCTGCCGGCACGTAGCCGAAGCGGAAGTCCGGGGTCGGGATGGCGCGGCCGTCGTAGGTCCACATCACGCCGTCGGCGGTGCGCGCGACCAGATCCCTGCGTTCGGCGAAGTCGCTGTAGGTGAGTCCCAGCGGCGCGAGCACGAGGTCGCGCACCGCCGCTTCGAATGGTTTGCCGGTGACCTCCTCGATCACCAGGCCGACCACGCCGATGCCCGGATTGGAGTACTTGAAGCGCGTGCCCGGTGCTGCCACCAGCGCCGTGCCGTTGAGGCTCAGGACGGTCTCCCGGAGGCTCGGTTCCGACGGGTCGAAGTAGTGGCCGACCGGCGATTCGCGCACGACGCCGGCGCGGTGGCCCATCAGATGGCGCAGCGTGATCGGAGTGGCGAAGGGATTGTGCGGGGCGAAGTCTGCGAGGTAGTCGCGCACGTCGGCGTCGAGGTCGAGGCGGCCCTGCTCGACCAGGGCCATCGCCGCGGTGTCGGTGAACAGCTTGCTGATCGAGGCGACGCGGTGGGTGGCGAGCACTCCGGTGGGGTCGGGTTGTCCGAGGTGGTGCGCCCACAGGTGCTCGCGGCCGGTCCGCGGATCGACTTCGAGCAGCGCGATCCAGACGCCCGGCACTTCCATGTCGGTGCGCAGGCGTTCGGCGTAGTTGGTCAGATCGGCGGCGAACGGCGCAAAGCGCTGCGCGTCGAAGGCGGCGGGGGGCGCAGCACAGGCGGCGAGCGCGAGCAGCGACAGAAGGCGCATGCGGCAAGCGTGCCGGCGGCAGGCTCCACTGGCAACGGCGGCTTCTCGTCGACCGCATCACTGCGGGACCGGCCGGCGGCGATCGCGGGCGCGCGGGTAGAGCGGCGTGATATGCTGCCCTGCGCCATGTCCGCCCTCGCCCTGATGCGCCCGTTGTTCGCCGCGTTCCTGCTGGGCAGTGTCCTCTGCGGCGGTGCCGTCGCCCAGTCCGCGTCCAGGGCCGGGGCGCCGTTGCCCGAGCTGCCGTCCGAATATCCCGATCGGCTGGAACTCAAGCTCGCCGAAGGCAGCGGCGCGGAGTGGCGCGACGGGGCGTTGCGGTCCCGCACCGGCGTCGACCTGTCGGCCGTGGCAGCGCTGCTGCGGGGCTTCGAGGTGCGTCCGATGGTGACGGCCGTATCGCGCGAACGGCTCGACGCCTGGCACGCCCACGCCTGCGCCGTGCAACCCGCGCACAATCGGCCGGGGCACCTGGGACTGTGGTTCTGCGTGCGCGGCGACGACGCGGACGCAGTGGCGAGCCTGCGCGAACGACTGGCGGCCGAACCGCTGGTCGAGCACGTCTATCACGAACCGGTCATCTACCCGGCGTCCTTCGGCGCGGCGCTGCCGCCCGGCGGGGATCCGGCGCCGCCGACGCCGTCGTTCACGGCCATGCAGCTCGAGCACGGCCCGACGCCGATCGGCCACGGCACCCGCTTTGCTGCCGGGATCCTCGGCGCGCGCGGGCAAGGGGTCGGGTTCCGCATGATCGAACACAGTTGGATCTGGGGCCACGAGGACCTGTGCCAGGTCGTCGCCACGAACGTCATCGGCGCAGCACCGGTGTTCACCGCACCCGAGGCGAACCACGGCATCGCGGGCGCCTCGATTGCATTCGGCGACCGCAACGCTTGGGGCGTCACCGGGGTCGCCGACGAGGTCGGTGCGAAGTTCCTCGCGATCTACCCGAACGGCGGTTTCGCCAACGCGGTCGCGCTCGCCTTGGCGAACAGCCAGCCGGGCGACGTCGCCATGGCTGTGGTGATGGTGCTGGTTTCGTCGTTCGGCCCCGGGAGCTGGCTGCCGGTCGAGTTCCTGCAGGCGGCGTTCGACGCCACGTTGACGGCGACGTCGAACGGGCTGCATTTCGTCGTCCCCGCCGGCAATGGCAACCGCAACCTCGACGACCCGGCGCTTCTCGGCCGCTTCGACCGCAACTTCCGCGATTCGGGCGCGATCATGGTCGCCGCGTCGGCCGCCGGCGCTCTGCAACGCGCGGCGTTCAGCAACTACGGCTCGCGCATCGACGCGCACAGTTGGGGCGATCAAGTGGTTGCCGCCGGCTACGGCACGCTGTTCTTCGGCAACAACGATCCGCTGCAGTCGTACACCGCGGCCGCGACCGGCACGTCGTCGGCGACGCCGCACGTCGCCGGCATCGTGGCCGCGCTGCAGGGGGCGGCCCGGCGGCAGCTCGGCCAGTCGCTGAGCAATCAGGAGATCCTCGATCTGCTGCACACGGTCGGGCCGACGACCCCCGACGTGATCGGTCGACGGCCGGACCTCGAGGCGATGCTGCGGCAGCTCGGCGTGATCGACGGGTTGACCATGGCCGAGCCCGACGTGGCGCGCGGCGGCACCATCGTCGCCGACCTCGAGGGCCCGATCGGGTCCATCGCCGCCTTGTTCGCGGCCTACCAGACCGCCGACGTGCCGCTCGGCTACAACCGCAACATCCACCTGGACCTCGGCCAGCTCGTCGCCGTCGGCGCGTTCGTGCTGGGTGCCGGCACGGCGCAGTACCAGCTCGCGGTGCCCAATACGGCCGTGCTGCAGGATCTGGACATCTACTACCAGGCGGTGCGCGTCGACCCGAACCAGCTGCTCTACGTGACCAACAGTTGCCAGGTCACGATCCTCTGAACCGGGCGTCGGCGCGGCGGCGGCTTTGCCGCCCGTTTTTTCGTGGAGCGTGCAGGGCGTGGGGCCATAGTCTGTTGGCCTGAACCCGCCCCGTAGACTGTTGCCGCAAGAGCCACGATGACCAACGACACCGTGCAGAAGACCGCCAAGCTCACCCTCGGAGACCAGGAGCTCGAACTGCCCGTGTTGGTCGGAACCGAAGGCGAGGTCGCGATCGACATCCGCAAGCTGCGGGCTGCGACCGGCGCGGTCACCTTCGACCCGGGGCTGGGCAACACCGGTTCGTGTGA
>DRKG01000242.1 GCA_011051855.1 bacterium
CCGGTGCCATCTCCCCAAGACACACTGCCTTCCCCCCCGCCGGTGCGCCTCAACCGACTCGGCCAGACGGTGCTGTCGCCCCGCATCAGCGACATCACCACGGTCGCCAACACGGTACCGCACCTGCTGAACGGCATCGGCTTGGTCGTCGGCCTGCCGCCGGGCAACGGGGCTTCGGACCGCAGCTCGCGCCAAGCGATCCTCAACTTCGTCAAGAAACACGGCCTCAACGTCACCATCGGCGACGTGTCCAGCGGCACGACGGCTCTCGTGTCGTTGACGGCCGAGCTGCCTGCCTTCAGCAGGGTCGGCACCCGGCTCGACGTCAAGGTCGAGGTGGTCAGCGACGCCAAATCGCTGCGCGGCGGCGTACTGCTGCTGTCGAGCCTGCGCGGCGTCGACGGCAAAGCCTACGTAGCGGCACAGGGGCAACTGATGGTCGCCGGTTTCAACGCCGCAGGCAAGAACGCCTCTGTGCAGAAGAACCCGAACGCCGTCGCCGATCTGCTCAACGGCGGCTTGGTGATCAAGGACTTGCAGTCGTCCTTCTTCAGCGAGTCGGGTTCGCTCGAACTTCGGCTGCTGAATCCGAGCCCGTTCAACGCATCATCGGTCGCCGCCGGTATCGACACCGCACTCGCCGGCAGCGGCCTCGAGGTCACCGCCGTCGACCCGTCGATGGTACGCATCGACATGCCGTTCGCACAGCGCACCAACGCCAATGCCATGCGCATTCTCGGCCTGATCGGCAACGTGCGCGTCGCGGTCGAGAACCCGGCCAAGGTCACTATCGACCAGGTCAGCGGCACCGTACTCGCCGGCGAAGGGGTGCTGATCAGCCCGTGCGTCGTGCAGGTCAGCAACTTGACGATCGCCATCGTCGAGGAGGACTACGTGTCGCAGCCGAACGCGCTCGCGCAGGGATCGACCGAGCGCGTCGGTCGCACCCGTGTCGAAGCGCAGGAGACCGGCAGCGAACTGCGGGGCATCGGCGGCGGCGGCGCAACCGTCTCCGACCTGCTGCAGAACCTCAAGCAACTCGGTCTCGAACCCGCACAACTCGTGCAAGTGTTCGTCGCCCTCGATCGCGGCGGCTTCCTGCACGCCAAGCTGGAGGTGCAGTGATGCACGGCCTGCGAGTCGAAACGATGAAGCTGACGCCGAGCGACGAGTCGGCCGCCGGGCGCGCCAAAGCCGAAAAGGTTGCGAACCAGTTCGAAGACGTGTTCGTCCAGACGCTGGTCGCCAGCATGCGGCAAACGGCCTCGATCGGCGGTGAAGACGGCGGCGGCATGTTCGGCGGCGGTCCGGGAGCGGACACCTACAGCAGTTGGTTCGATGCCAACGTCTCGAGCGAACTGACCAAGGGCGGCGGTTTCGGCATCGCGGCGATGTTGCTGCGACAAATGGAGCAACGCGGCGAGATCGATCCGCCGACGGAGGCTCACACCGACACCGAAGCGGGTGCCCGCCTGCGCAATCAACTGCGCACCGCCGTCGACGAATCCATCCCGGCGATGCGACCAAGGACCGAAGGAGTCGACGATGACGTTCTCAGATGACGCCTCTCAGCTAGAGCAATCGTTCCGCACCACACGCGATCTACTGCAGAAGCTGTTGCACGAACTACAGGCGCGACGTGCTGCCTGGGTTTCCGTGCGCCCCGACGTGCTGGCGCCCTCGTCCGAAATCGAACACCTGTCGCACGAACTGGCGCGACAGGAAAACCTGCGCGCCGGCCTGCTGAAGCGCATGCGCGAAGCGCTGCCGACACCGCTCGGGGCGCGCCCCGATCAACTGCACATGAACGTGACGATGATCGCCAAGGCGCTGCCGCCCGCCGAGGGCCGGTCCCTACGCGAAACGGCGGACGCAGTGCGGGCGCTGGCGCGCGCCGTGCGCACCGAGACGACTCTCGGCCAGCGGCTCCTGCGGTTCGCGCAGAACGCCCAGCGAGGCCTCGCTGCCGGGCTGGACCCACAGACCTCGAGGAGGGGCCCGGCGGGCTACGACCAGCGCGCCCAGAACGTGAATGCGGCCGGCACCACCGGCCAGCTCGTCGACGGCAGGATGTGACCGAGGAGATGACACGATGACCATCGGATTCGGATTTGGTTCTGGCTTGCGCGCGCTGACCGCATCCCAGATCGGTATGCAGACGGCGGGGAACAACATCGCCAACGCCAACACGCCCGGCTACTCGCGGCAGCGGGTGATGTTCGGCTCGGCGATGCCGTACGGAATCGCCGGTAACCTGCAGATCGGCACCGGCGTCGACGTCAACAGCATCTCTCGCATGGTCGATGCCGGACTCGAACGCCGGATGCAGTTGCAGCTCGGCATGGTCGGGGCTGCCGAACTCGACGCCCTGCGCATGCGCGAGGTCGAGAGCATCCTCGGTGAACCCGACAACGGTCTGTCGACCTCGTACAAGGACCTGTTCGGCGCCCTCGATCAACTTCGCACCGACCCCGCCGACCGGGCGCTGCGCGGTGGGTTGATCCAGGCGGGCGAATCGCTCAGCCAACAGTTCCGGCTCGTTTCCGAACGCCTCAACGAGCTCGGCGGCGGCACCTTCGACGAGGTCCGCGGCTTGGTGCGGCAGGTCAACCAGCGCACCGAGGCGATCGCACGCCTCAACGGCCAGATCGTCGCGGCCGAAGCCAATGGTTCGGATGCCAACGACCTGCGTGATTCACGATCGCAATACATTCGCGAGCTCGGCAAACTGATCGACGCGCGCGTCATCGAGCGATCTTCGGGTAGCGTCGACCTACTGGTCGGCGGCAACCTCGTTGTTGCCGGCAACAACACGACGCCGCTGCGCGTGCACAAGAACGGCGGCGGCGACACCGAGGTATTGGTCGGCACCAATACGCAACCGGCCGCGCTGCGTGAAGGCCGCATCGCCGCGCTGTTGCAACAGGAGCGGTCGGGCCTGCCGGCATACATGGATCGCATCGACCGCCTGGCGCGCAACACCATCCTGGAATGGAACCGCCGTCACTCGACCGGCATGCCGGCGTCGGGTCCGTTCACGTCGCTGAGTTCCGCCTACGGCGTCGTCGATGGTGACGGCGACGGCACCTCCGGCGACGAGTTGCTGTCGCAATCCGGCTTCCCGTTCGAGGTGCAGCGCGGCGAGCTGTACGTCGCCGTGACCAACGAGGCAACCGGCGAGCTGGAACGCACGCGCGTCGACATCGACCCGACGACGATGTCGATGATCGACGTCGCCAACCGCCTCAGCGCGATCGACCATCTGTCGGCCAGCGTCGATCCGACCGGTCGATTGCGCATCGTGTCCGACAGCGGCTACGGCTTCGACTTCTCGCCGCGGCTCGATCCGAACCCCGATGGCGGCACCTTCGGCGGGCTGAACCCGACGATCGGCAGCACCTCGGCGGGCCCCTACGACCTCAGCGGCCAGACCTTCCCGGTCAGCTTCACGGTGACCACTGGCACGGCAACGTCGGCCACGACGACCACCGTGACTCTCGACGCGACCGACTTCACGAGCACGGCGGCGGCGACCACCGACGAGCTCGTGGCGGCGATCAACAACGATCTCGGCACCAGCGGCACCGCCAGCGCGGTGGGTGGCCGGCTGGTCATCCAGAGCAATCAGGGCGGCCAGGGATCACAGTTGACGCTCGCCAACAGCGGCAGCGGCACTGCGCTCACCGATCTCGGCTTGTCGACATCGACCGCGGTCGGCCGCGACCAAGCGCTCACGGTGTCGGTCGAGGGCAGCTACGAAGGGCTCGACAACGACCAG
>DRKG01000243.1 GCA_011051855.1 bacterium
CGGCAGCCGCGCCACCAGCGGCTCCTCGTCACACGCGAGCAGCT
Source organism: bacterium (assembly GCA_011051855.1). Classification (GTDB taxonomy): domain Bacteria; phylum Planctomycetota; class UBA1135; order UBA1135; family UBA2386. The sequence continues at coordinate 45 of DRKG01000243.1, forward strand.
CGGCGGTGCGGCGCACCAGCACGCTCTCCGGCAGGTAGCAGTGGCCCTCGCGCGCCGCCTGCGACAGCGCGTATTCCAGTGCGGCGTCGAGGCGGTCCGGGGCGAGCGGTTCGATGCCGATCTGGCCCGCCAGTCGGTCGGCTGTGCGGAAGCCGATGCCGATGACATCGTCCGCCAGCCGGTAGGGGTTCGCTTCGATCAGTGCCGAAGCATTCGCGCCGTAGCGTTTGACGATCCGCGCGGCCAGCCCGGCGCCGAGGCCGTGTGCGCGCAGGAACACCAACACGTTTTGCAGGTCCTTCTGCGCGTGGACCGCCTCGCACAGCTCGGCGATCTTCTTCGCGCCGAGCCCCTTCACACAGCGGAGCTTCTGCGGCTCTTCCTCGATGATGCGCAGCGTGTCGTCGCCGAACTGCCGCACGATCTTCTCCGCGGTCGCCGGCCCGATGCCCTTCACCAAGCCGGAGGCGAGGTAGGCTTCGATGCCGGCGGCCGTCGACGGCGCGATCGCTTCGAAGACCTCGACCTTGAGCTGCGGGCCGAACTTGGGATGGGTGTCGCGCTTGCCGCGCACCTGCACGTGCTGCCCTTCCTTCAGCTGCGCCATCGGCCCGACGGCCGTAATCGTCTCTCGCGTCTCATCTTCGGTAATCCGCAAGACTGCCCAGCCGCTGTCGGGGTTGCGGAAGGTGAAGCGCTCGATCGTGCCCTTCAGGGTCACGTCGCCGTTGTCCGATCCACTGCTCATCGAAACTGGGGCGCGACACGCATTGTCATCTGGCGGCGATCCGCTAAGGTGTTGCGCCCTTTCACCCGTCCAGGGGACGGCCCGGCACGATACGCCAGCCTCTCCGTCGGCGCCATCCAGCCGTGCGGGTCTCTGCCCGGTGGGGCGAGCGAGTGCTCGGCCACCCAACCACAACCTCCCTGTCACACTTCGCATGATCCGCGTCCAGGTCCGCCCGAACGAACCGCTGGAAGCCGCACTCCGCCGCTTCAAGCGGCAGTGCAACTATGCCGGCATCTTCCGCCTCGCCAAGAAGCACGCCTATCACGAGAAGTCGAGCGACAAGCGGCGCCGCGAGGAGCGCGAACGGCTGCGCAACATCTTGATGGCCGAGCGCAAGCGCGGCGGCGTGACCGGTGGTCGCAGCGGCCGCCGCCGCCGCGGCGGCAAGGGCAAGAACAACGATCGTCGCAACGACCAGCCGGACTTCGATCCGTTGACGGCCGATACCACGCTCGACCAGAAGGCCGTCAACGAAGCCAAGGCCGCGAGTGCGGCGGCGGCGACTCCGGCGGCGACATCGACCGGCGCTGCCGAGGCGAAGGCGCCTGCGGCGAGCACTTCGGAATCGTGATGGCGCGGGGCCCGATGGGCTCCTGACCGCCTTGGCGCTGCCCAAGTATCCCGGTGAAGGTCCCCGCGACCTGAGCAAGCCGCTCGAACGCGTGCGCGTCAAGATCGACGCGCGCACCGCCGGCCAGCGCCTCGATCTCGCACTTGCCGCGGTGCTGACCTGGCGTTCGCGAGCGAGCATCGTGCGCTTGATCGCGGACCGCATGGTGCGTCTCGAGGGGCGGGTCGTGCCGCCGTCGCGTCGGGTCAAGGTCGGCGACACGATCGAGATCGACGTGCCGCAGGATCCGGTGGCGCAGCCCAAGCACGATGCGAACTTCGAGCTGCCGATCCTCTACGAGGACGCCTTCATGATCGCCGTCGACAAACCCGCCGGTATGGCGGTGCACCCGTCTGGACGCCATCTGGCCGGCACGCTGATCCACCAACTGCACCGTCGCTATCGCCGCCCGGACGACCCCGCCCACGACGTCGTTCCGCGGCTCCTGCACCGCATCGACATCGAAACGTCCGGCGTCGTCGCGGTCGGGCTCGACGAGCGCTTCCACGGGGACGTGCGGCGGCAGTTCGAAGATCGGTTGGTGCAGAAGGGCTACCTGGCGGTCGTGCACGGCTGCCCGCCCGCGCGCGAAGGCCGTATCGAGCGCGGCATCGTGCCCGACAAGTCATCCGCAGTGCGCCTGAAGCTGACCACCTGCGAACCTGGCAGTGGGCAGTCCGCGATCACCAACTACCGTGTGCTGCGCAGCAATGCGCGCTTCGCTCTGGTCGAACTTCGTCCCGAGACCGGTCGCACCCACCAGCTTCGGGTGCACATGGCCGCGCTCGGCTGCCCCCTCGTCGGCGACAAGCTCTATGGTCGCGATGAGCAGATGTTTCTGCGTGGGATCGCCGGACAACTCGATGCGGCCGCCCGTGCGGAACTGGTCTTGGATCGACACGCGCTGCACTCGCACCGGTTGACGTTCTTCCATCCGCGGCGCGATCGGGAAGTCACGATCGAGGCGCCGTTGCCCGACGAGCTCGCCCGACTGGTGCCGGCCTGAGCGTGTCGGTCAATCGGCGAACTCGCCGATCGCCTGCTCGACGAACGCCCGCTCTTCCTCGCTGCAGTCACTCCAGTCGAGTCCTACGCGGTAGAAGTGCGAATCGTGTTGCCGTTCCACGCGCTTCGCCCGCGCGGTGATCTCGTGGATCTGGTCGTCGATCGAGATGCGCAGCATGACCCTCTGGCCCTTGATCGGCGGCTGCCCGGTCTCGATCCCGATACCGGACTGCGAGATGTCGGTGACCGTGCCGATCCCCTGGTCGTTGCAGTTGATCCGGCCCAGGGTTTCGAAGGCGGTGACCGCTACGATGCGGACCCGAGGCGATCGGCGGCGATCGGCGTTCGTCATGCACGATGGATCGGCATTCCTGCCCGCGTCGCTGAACGCGTGGGTGAAGACCCGCGTGAGGGACTACGGAGTATCCTGCGTGCCGTTCAGCGCGCGAGGCCGGCGTCGCCCGGGCGGACCAGGCGGTAGCGGTCGGTCGCTCGCATCGGGTCGACGCTGAGCCGGTTCGGCCGGCCGGGCTCCGGGGCACCACCCTCGTGCCGCGCGGATGCGGAATCTTCGCCGCGGACGGTCGGCATCCCGGTCCGGATCGCCTCGGCAGACTCGGTCGCGGTCGTTTGTCGATTCACCTCGATCCTGGTGTCCATGGGCGCTCCTGACTGGGCCAGAGCCCCAAGGGTAGACGACGGAGCGTTGCAGCGCCAGCGGCGCCGTCGCATCGCGGCTACGGAGCAAACGCCGCGCCGAGCAGCCACGGCAGGATGCTGAGCACCGCGTAGAGAACGCCGATGGCGCGCAGTTCGCGTCCGACCGAGCCTTCGCAGGCGGCTGCTCCACCCGGCCCGCCGTGTTCCACAATGTCTTCTGTGGAAGATGGTTGTGGCGGTTCTCCCGCGGGGGCGCCCAGCCCGATCCGCAGGGGGGAGCCTTCCGCGCCCGGCAGCCGCCGCAGGCGCAGGATCGCCAGCGCCACCATCGTCACCGCCGTCGGCCAGCGAGCTCCGGCCGGCAACGCCGCGCCGAACAGCGTGCCGGCCCCACCGAGGGCCAGTGCTCCGGTGAACAGCATGCCCATGTCGAGTCCGCGATCCGCTTCGCGGTCGTCGCTGAACGGCACCCGGTCGAGTCGCGTCATGCGCTCGGCCGCCACCACCGCCAGGCCGAACGCGAACAGCCAGGCCGCGGCGCGCTCGCCACGTTCGGGACCGAGGCCGATCACCAGTATGCCCGCCAGCGCGAACGTCGGCATCAGCACGTGCGTGACCAGCGCCCGCCAGGTCGCGTCGTCGACCAGCTCGTGCGTCAGCCCCGGCGCGTGGTCGAACAGCCAGCCGGTGTCCGCCTGGTCCGCTCGCGGCAGGAACGCGATCAGGAACGGCAGGTAGATCGCCGGCAGTTGCAGCAACAGGCAGACGAGCGTGTAGTCGTCTTCGCTGCGCTCGCCGCCGAGGGTCAGGAAGACCATGCCCGCCGGCAGTCCGAGCAACGGCAGCACGCGGGCGCGAAAGCCCGGGCTGCGCCACATCGTCGCCGCGACGAACTCCGCGATGCCCAGGCGTGGCCCGCGGCCGGCGAGGGCGCGCAGCAGCGCGCGCAGCGGTTGGTGTCGGGAGATGCGGCCGCCGCTGGCTTCCCCGGTCGAAGAGGCGATCGTGAGCAGCAGCAGGAGGCCCGCGAAGCCGGCCCACGGCAGGATCCGCCACGCCTGGCCAACGGGGTCGGCGAGCATGCGCGCGGCGTGGTACATCGGCAGCAGCTCGGCTCCGATGCGGCCGATCGGCAGGCCCGATGCGTCGCCGTCGAGGCGCCGCAGGGACAGCGCGAACAGCACGAATCCGCCCGCCAGCAGCAGCGCCTTCGTCGTTCCGAGCAGCAAGGTCGAGCGAGCCGCGCCGAGCACGCGTGCGGTCACGGCGCCGAAAGCTGCCAGCGAACCGGCGAGGAGGCCGCTGCAGCAGCACGCCGCGGCGACGTAGCCGAACGCCTGGGTGGCATCGCCGGTCAGGTGTGCCAGCAGGATGGCGGGCGGCAGCGCCATGCCGGCGGTCACCAGCACCAGATGGATCGCGGCGTGCCCGGTGCGCGCCAGCACGAGGGTGGTGCGCGACACGGGTGCTCCCGCCAGCAGGGTCGCGTCGGCGGCGCGGCGCAGCGGCCGTTCTTCGTCGCCGAGCGAGCCGGTCGCGATCAGCAGCGTCGACAGGCACAGGTTGGCGGCGGCGAACGGTATCGGATGCACGTCCGGGTACAGCAGCAGCGCGAATACCAGCGCCAGCAGCGCCTGCCACATGATCGTCGTCGTCAGGCTGCTGCCCTGCCCGGGTCCGGCCCGGCGCGAGTCACCGAAGAAGTCGAGCAGCAGCCAGGTGTGGATCAACGCCCCGACCTGCACGCGTGCGCGAATCGCCGTCATGCGTGGCGGCCGACTTGTGCCGGGGTCGCAGCGGGATCAGAGGGGGGACGGGGGGGCGCCATGGCGAAGGCCTGTGGACGTCGCAGGATAGGCGGTGGGCCCGGCCGTGCAACGGCGCGAGACGGGTGGCGTTCGTC
>DRKG01000244.1 GCA_011051855.1 bacterium
GAACATCTGCTGCACGAACACGCCGCGGCGATGCTCGCCGGCGTTCTTCGAGGTCATGAACCAGGCACTCATATCGAGCGTGCCATGCTCGGCGTGCCGGCCCGCGATCAGATCGGGCAGAAAGTTACGGATCTGGTTGGAGGCGATCGCAAAGCCGACGCCGACGTTGACGCGCCCGCGGTCGCCGATCGAGATGCGGCCGTTGATGCCGACGATCTCGCCTTGCTCATTGAACAGCGGCCCCCCGGAGTTGCCCGGGTTGACCGGTGCGTCGACCTGAATGCAGTCGGGGTAGACCAACATGCGGTTGCCCTGCCCCTCCTGGTAACGGTGGGTTCCGGAAACGATGCCGAACGTGACGGTCGGCGTGAAGTCGGTCGCGAGCAGAAACGGATTGCCCATCGCGAACACGGTTTCGCCGACCAGCAACTCGTCGCTGTCGCCGAACTCGCAGTATGGCCAGGTCTGGCCTTCGTACTTCGGCAGCAGGCGGATCACCGCGAGATCGCTGCCTGGGTCGATGCCGAGCACCACACCTTCGTAGAGCTGGCCATCGGGTAGCCCGACCTTCTTGTTCCTGTAATGCGAGCTGCCGGTCGGCTGATGCTCGGCGCGCCACTCGGCCTGCCACCGCTCGAGGAGCGCGGCCTCTTCCTCGACGTCGCCGGACGATTCGCGGCGCCACTCCTCGCGCACCTCCTTCGGCGGCGGCGGCGGATCGGGCAGTTCGTATCCGTCGTCGGCGCCGCCGACGACATGGAAGTTGGTCAACAGGAATCCGGCCGGATCGAAGATCACGCCGCTGCCTCCTCCGGGCGAGTCCATCGACATCACCGAGCACACCGCCTTGGCGCAACGCTCGATGACGGCCACGCGCCGGGCCTGGCTCTGGGCGACCGCGGCGATCGGGTCCTGCATCACGCAGGCGGCGAGAACGGCGAGGTGCATCATGAGGTCTACCGTTGCACGACGCGTGCGTCTGCAAAGGCGCAGAAGTCACCGAGATCGTAGTTCTTGCCGAAGTCGACCTCGATCGCGAGTTGCCGGCACTTGCCGAGGTTGATGCGCAACGGCTCCGGCTCCATGCCGAGGGTCTTGGGCTCGGATTGGTAGACCTGCCGACCGTCGGCATACACGCGGAAGACGGCGTGGGCCTGCGGACCGCCGCGGTCGTCGATACCGATCACCGCCTCGAATACGTCGAAGCGCCCGTCGAGTGCGTAGGTCAGGCGAGTGCGCGGAACCATGCCGATACCGCGGTCGAAGTGGCGACCACCCAACTCGAACCCGGGGCCCGCCACCGAACGATCCACCTGCCACGGCCAAACGCGATCGAACGCGGGGGTTTGCTCGACGTCTGGCTGCAGTTCGGACAGCCAGACCAGGCGATCGCTGGAGACCTCCAGGCGGTGCAGGGAACGCAGCGGAATCTGCACGGTGGTCCCTTCGTCGAGCCGACAGACCGCGCGCTCACCCAAGGACACCAACTTGCCTTCGAGCCGCTCGCCCGTGGTCAACACGAACACCGTGCGCGGCCGCGGTTGGCGGTCCGGAGCGAAGCCGGTATTGGCGCCGAACACGACCGCCGCCAGACCGTCGAGTTCGAACTCGTATTCGTCGCCGCGCAGCAGAAAGTCGACGTGCTGTTCCGTGAAGCCGAGCACCGCTACCGACGAACGTTGTGCAGTGCCGTCCTTGACGACGTAGATCAGGTCGTCATTCGCCGGCGGCTCGGCGAGGTCGGCGGCAAACAGGCGCGGCTGCGGCCGCATCAGGCCACCGTGGCGAATCGCGCGCAGGGTCGCGATCGGCAGCTCGACGTCGATGCCGGACGGCAAGCGCACGACCAGCCGCGCCGGTTTGCCGGCTTCCGCCGGACGGCCGGACAGCTTGCTGGCGGGCAGCTCGAGGCCCGAACGCAGCCATACCCGGTCTTCCGTCTGCACGTTGCGCAGCGTCGACCCGGCGCGCTGAAAGGACTGCAGTTCGGCGATGTCGATCGTCGTCGTGCCAGCGGCACCGACGAGCGTCGCCGTGCCGTCTTCGGCCACGGCCAAGCTGCCGGTCCATACGCGGCCGTCGATCGTGCGCAGCTCGCCTTCGACCTGCGCGGACGCGGCGACACCGAACAGGGCGCCCAGCACGAACGAACACAACGTGGGTGGAGTCGCGGTCACCGGCGATCGGCCTTGCCGAGCTTCTTGTAGTACTCCTCCAGCATCTTCTGGTACTGGGGAGGCATCGTGTTCTGCACGTCGGCCATGATCTTCTTGCGATCGGCGTCGCGCAGGTCGCCCCAACGGTCGGCCAAGGACGGCTTCTTGTTGAGCTTGCCGACGGTGCTCTCGCCACCGGGCAGTGCACTCTTGGCCGCCGGGTTGTTCGACGGGCCGAGACCGGATGCCGGGCCCGAGGACTGGTTCTCCATCTCCTCGAACATCTCGATCAGTTCTTCGAGCTCTTCGACGTAGGTCTCCTGGTCGAGCTGGACCGGCTTGTCCGTCTTCTGTTTGCGCAGGTCGCGCGAGGTCTTCTTCATACCGTCGGCGAGCATGTGCAGGCGACTCTCGCGCTGGCGCTGCAGCTCGAGGATGCGCTGGTGCGCCGCCGAGCGCAGCCGTTCGCTGGCGTTGGGGAACCAGCGCAGGAAGGCTTCGAAGCGCGGGATCGCGGCATCGACCATCGGAATCTCGGCCAGCGCCTGCGAGTAGAAGTAGGCGACTTCACTGTCGAGCGGCGTCAGGTTGATGTTCTGCGCCAGATACTGGTTGAGCACCTCGACGGCGCGTTCCGGATCGTCGCTGGCGAGAAACAGCCGTGCCAGGTGGTAGCGCACGTGCGCTTGCAGTTGCTTCGACTCGGCCGCCACCAACACCTGGGCCAGGGCCAACGGCGCCTTGGGGTCGTTGTCCTCGGC
>DRKG01000245.1 GCA_011051855.1 bacterium
CGACGCCGGCCGGCGCCGGAGTTATGGTCTTGCGCCCCGCGATGACCGCCCTCACCGACCGCCTCGGCCGCCCGTTGCGCAACCTCCGCCTGTCGGTCACCGACCGCTGCAACCTGCGCTGCCAATACTGCATGCCGGAGCAGGAATACCGCTGGCTGAAGAAGACGGACATCCTGACCTTCGAGGAGCTACTGCGCGTGGTCGACTGCTTCACCACCCTCGGCGTCGACAAGGTGCGGCTGACCGGTGGCGAACCGTTGCTGCGCCGGGATCTGCCGCAGTTAGTCGCGATGCTGGCCGCGCACCCCCGGCTGCGCGAGGTCGCGATGACCACCAACGGGGTGCTCCTGCGTGAACACGCACGCGCGCTGAAAGCCGCCGGCCTGAGCCGCGTCACCATCAGCCTGGACTCGCTCGATCCGGCGACGTTCCAACTGCTGACGCGGCGCGACGACCTCGACCAGGTGCTCGACGGCCTCGCCGCCGCGCGCGAAGCCGGCTTCACCAACACCCGCCTCGACACGGTCGCGATCGCCGGCGTCAACGACGGCGAACTGGTGGACCTGGTCGAGTTCGCGCGGACTCACGACGCCGAGGTGCGCTTCATCGAGTACATGGACGTCGGCGGAGCAACCCGCTGGCGCATGGACCGCGTGATCCCGCGCGCGCGCATCCTCGAACGCCTGACGCGCCACTTCGGCGAGATCCGCCCCCTGCCCCGCACCGACAGCGCCCCCGCGGAGCGGTTCGCGATGCGCGACGGCACGACGTTCGGCATCATCAGCTCGGTTACGCAGCCGTTCTGCAGCAGTTGCGATCGCGCGCGCCTGACTGCGGACGGCATGTGGTTCACGTGCCTCTACGCCGAGCACGGCACCGACCTGCGGCGGTTGCTTCGCGGCGGCGCATCCGACCAGCGGCTGCGCGACAAGCTGGTCGAAGTCTGGGCCGCGCGGCGGGATCGCGGTGCCGAGCTGCGCGCCGGCATGTCCGAACGCACGCCGCTGCCGGCGCACGACGACCCGCACCTGCAGATGCACACGCGCGGCGGTTGACCTGCAGGCGAACAGCCCGATCCGCGAACCGCTCAGTGCGCGCGCAGGCGATCGGCGAGCACGTGGCAACTGACGACGAAGGTCACGATCGCCGCCGCCGGGAAGAACCACAGGTGCCAAGCCCCGATCGCGGCGTGCTCGCTACCCTGGCGCAGCATCGTTCCCCACGAACTGTCGGCGGCCGGACCGATGCCGAGGAACGACAACGTCGACTCGGCGACGACCGCGGCGGCCATGCAGAACGCGGCGGTCACACCGATCTGGCCGGCTAGCTGCGGCAACAGGTGGAAGACGAGGATTCTCCACGTGGGCACGCCGAGGCCGCGGGCGACCAATACGAAGTCGCGTTCCCGAAGCGACAGCATCTCGCCGCGCACGATGCGCGCGAAGCTGACCCAGAACAGCATCGCCATCACGATCGTCATGCCGGTCGCCGAGTTGCCGAAGAACGCCGCCGAGAACAGCAAGAACAGCATCGTCGGAAAGCACAGGAACAGCTCGATCAGGCGCTGCACCATGGTGTCGACGAGACCGCGGGCGTAGCCGGCCCAGGCTCCGATCAACGTTCCCAGCAGCGTCGCGACCAAGACCGCCGGCAGACCGATGCGAATGGCGGTGCCGGCACCGTGCACGATGCGCGCGAGCACGTCGCGTCCGGTGTCGTCATTGCCGAACGGGTGCGCCCAGCTCGGCGGGGCGAAGAAGCGCCGGGCGTCGGTCTCGAGCGGACCGTACGGACGCAGTGGCATGCACGCCCAATCCTCACCCGCGGGATCGAGCCGCGACCACCACTGCTTCCAAGTGAGGTCGTGCGGCCCCGGTGGTGCATCGCCGAACAGGTCGGCAAACGCGGGGAACACCAGCGTTCCGTCGACGCGCGCGCACAGCGGCAGGTCGTTGGCGATCAATGGTGCGAACAACCCGACGAAGACCACCGCCACGAGCACCATCCACGGCAACCACCGCAACCGAGAACGTCGCCGGGATCCGTTCACACCTGCAGCCTCACGCGCGGGTCGACCAGGCGATGCAGCAAGTCCGACAACAGCAACGCCAGCAGAGTCACCACCGAAGTCAGCAACACCAGCACCATCACCATCGCCTGATCCTGTCGCCGCACTGCCTCGAAGGCGAGGTGGCCGAGGCCGTCGAGCGAGAACATGTTCTCGACCACGATCGAGCCGCCGACCAACATCGGCAGCAAGCCACCGGCGAGCGTCGCCACCGGCGTCGACCCGTGGCGCAGCAGGCGACGAGCGACCACGCGGCGGCCGAGGCCGAGCGCACGCAGGTTGGCGACGAACGCCGCACCACTCGCGCGCGCGACGGCATCGCGCACGAACCGCGTGACCATGACCGTCGGGCCGATCGCCATCACCATCACCGGCAACGCCAAGTGCCAGGCGAAGTCGGCGAGCTGCGCTGCGAACGTCCACCGCTCGGCACCGTCAGACCGCAGGCCGCCGGTCGGAAACCATTGCACCCAGACGACGCTGAACGCGAGCAGCAGCAGGGAGCCGAGCAAGAACTCGGGAATGCCGAGCAGCACCAACATCCCCGCCGAGGCCCACCGTTCGCGGGCGCTGCCGACCCGCCGCCCGAGCCACAGGCCGCCGGCGAGGCCGACGACGAGCGCGATCGTCAGGCTGCAGCCACCCAGCAGCATTGTGACCGGGAGCGCCTGGCCGACCCGCCGCCACAACTGTTCGTGATCCTCGCTCGGACCGGCAAAGCGCAGCGTCGCCGCGTTGCCAAGCCAAGCGGCGTAGCGACGCCACAGTGGTGCCGGTTCGAGTGTGTCGGGATCGACCATGCCGTAGCGGATGCGCAGGCGCTGGATCGCCGCCGCCCGTTCGGCCGCATCCGCGAACGAACCCGACTCGGTCGCGCGCATCGCCTCGAGTTCGGCCCGATCGACCGGCGCGCGATCGAGCACGAAGAAGGTGACGAACGTGACGCCGAGCAGCGTCAACAGCAGCCAGGCGAGACGGTTGACGAACCAACGGCCCATCGGTTCACGCCTTCAGAATCACGGACAGGATCGCCCGACGGGTCGCCAGCCAACATCGCAGCGGGTCGCTGCCCCGCTGGTGTTCGAGCGTCAGAATCGGGATCTGCAGCTTGCGGCCGACCCACGACCCGAGCGAACCGGGCGTCGGCGCGAACCGATCGCTGGCGTGCACGCGATAGCCCGAGTGGCGTGAGAACCGCTCAGCCAGGTCGAGCGCCGGCCCGTCGAAGTTGATGAAGTGGTCATCGCGCCAACTGTGCGCCACGATCACCAGGTGCGGACGTTCGGCCAACACCAGATCGTACAGCGCCTTGGCCTCCGGCTGGTCGAGCGGGAAGCGACCGAAGCGCGGCCCGGGCACGAAGTTCGCCGCCGGGTAGTTGCGGTTCAGGTCGACGCCGTTGGCATTGCCGCGCGTGTTCGCCGCCGTGCCGTCCGGATTCGCATCCTCGAGGATCGTCAGCGTGACCTGCTCGGCCGCCCCCGGTTCGCGCGCGAACGCCGCCGGCAGACGATCCGTCGTGAGCGCCCCCTCGCGCTCGTTGCCGTGGATGCCGCCGATCCACAGCACCCGCCGCGGCCCATGCCCGATCCGCCGGATGCGCAACGGCCGCCCTTGCACGCTCGACCCGATCGTCTGCCACGGCGTCGGCCGGGGCCGGCGCACCGGCGCGTCCGCATCCACCGCCGTAACGCTCGGCTTCGCCTCACGATCCCACTGCTTGTCCAGCGGGTGGAAGCTCACACACCCAGAGAGCCAGAACGACAGCACGATCACCCACCGCATGGCAGAGACGATAGCGAAGCCGACCACGTACCGAACCCGGTACAAGAAACAACCTCGTCGGGAAAACGTGCTTGGTCGATTCCGCCGGCGCCCGCGAATCAGCGGAGCACGCGCACCGCGAGGCGTTCGAGAGGCACGAAGACGCGCGTGCCCTCATCTTCGAACACGGCCACACCACTGCCGACTCGCCGCAGCGTGAACGCGCCACCATCCTCCTCGCGCGCGAAGGTCCGATCCGCGGACAAATGGAAGGTGCGGCCGATGTAGCGCTCGAAAAGCACGCTGCGCCCGCCATGCGCCCGCATGCCCGAACACGCTGCGAAGCAGGTGACGAGTGCAAAGGTCCCAAGCCGTGGTTTGCTCATTCTCAGTTCTCCATTACCGACAACTCACGACCGTTTCTTATCACGCTGGCTTTGTAACGGCCACCAACAGGGTAGAACCTGATCCAAGGAGTGGATTCCACGAGTTCCGCGAAGGGTCGGCTCGACAGCCGCAGCCACAGATCGACGGCCTGCCCGGGCAAACGCACGTGCCACAGCAAAGGGCCAGTCGACTCACCTTCGATCGACGGACGCACTTCGACTCGTTCTACCTCGACATTCCGGAGGTTGCCCCCGGCCTGTACTTCGCCTGCTGAGCCGGTGACAGCTCGACCGTCGGGTGCCAGCAACCAGAGTGCTGCGCTCGGATCTGCCGCCGAGAGTCCGTAGAAGTGGATATGGTCGCCCACCAACCGGTAACATGGCCTTCCCCGTCGTTGGGCGTCCAATGGCGCAACGCCCTTGATCCTCCCATCGGCGTAGAGAAGATACACGCTGTCGACATCCCAAGAGGGTGCCTTGACAATTGCCGCGCGCTCTCCCTGCCCCTTGTCGCATGTGACCAGCAGTTGACCCGAGTCCACCACGTAGTTGTCCGCTTCGACTATCCACAACTCGCCCGTGTCATCTACGACAGTGCACCAACCGTCGGCATATCGCCTCATCACCCGTGCGCCGGGCTGGCCCTGGCCATCGATGATCCGAACGAGCCGGGCACCATCGCTCGCACGCATCACACAGAGCCCGTCCACGTCGGCAATTGAGCCATCGCCAGCCCGAATCCGGACGTGACAAGCAAGTGTCGAGTCATCCGCGTCTTCGGTAGCGTCGAACACGACTCGTGGCGGAAAGGGGGCCTCGTAAGAGTTCGGCGTCACTCGGTAGCCCGCCGCCGACGCTTTCAGGGCGCTCGTGATGGTCTTCGGCAATAACAGTTCTCCGCTTTGCATATGTATCGTATCCGCCACCTCCAGAGGCAGCCACTCGCGAAGCGGCGGCTCGGGGAACGGCACCTCGGAGCGGCGCCCAAACCACACGATTGGCACAACGCGCGGCGGCAATCCCCTCACTTCGATATGAACGCGCTTGCAGGCGGGCAGCGTCAGATCGCGCAATGCAGGGTCACTGATGAGCGCGTCAGATGAAACCCAACACCGACTCCACCGACTGGCCTCAACAACCACGAAACCGAGGGGTCGGTCGCCGTTGATCAGACGCGCCAGGTCGCAACCACCATGACCGTCGGTCGACCCAACCCACGTGACATCACCCCCGAGCTGCGCAGCCAACCCGATTCGAACTTCCGCCGGTGCCCCGGCGTTGTCCCTGACGGTCAATACGACGCTCCCAGAGACCGCGCCACGACGTAGTCCGCTATCGGATTCGGGCGCCCGCACTTCTGGCTCGACGCGAGCCACGGCTGACCGGCGCTCATCTCCTTCGTTTGGTATCGGCGATGCCACATCATCGGAGTCGCCAGAAACCAAGGAAGGATCGCCAAGCGACGTCGACGTGAAACCCATGACGACAACATACAGCACGGCTCCAACAGCCATGCTGAGCAAAACCATTCGTCCATTCCGATGCACAGTGCTACGAACTGAGGGATTACTACGGACTGAAGGACAAAGCGTTCACTCCACCAGCAGGCGAATCCGAAGACCATCTGCAACGTTGATCTTGTTGCTTCCGCGATCCTCGTCAGCACCTGTTGCAGTCGGCGTCACCGAGGTTCCAGTAGCTGCCTGAGCAACAGCCACAGACGATAGCATGAGGGCGACGAGCAGTGTGATGATTCTTGCGGCCATTGTGACATCATCCCCCCCCACGTTCCGTC
>DRKG01000246.1 GCA_011051855.1 bacterium
GTGATCGAGGCCATCGGCAAGGCCGCCGAAACCGCCGTGCCGAACGGCTACGAACGGATCGACTGCGGCGACGCGGTCATCTGCCCCGGCTTCATCGAGACGCACTGCCACATCGCCAGTCCGAGCTTCGATCTCAACGACACCGTCCACCCGACCAACCCCGAGTTCCGCACGCTCGACCTGATCAGCATGGAGCACGATCAGATCAAGATGGCGCGCGCGGGCGGGGTGTCGACCGTGCTCTACATTCCGGGATCCGGCTCCAACATGGGCGGCTTCGGCACCCTGACCAAGACGTGGGGCAAGTCGCCGGATGACGCGTTGGTGCGCTTCCCGGGCAGCCTCAAGATCGCCCAGGCCGGCAACCCCGAACGCGGCGCGGGTGACCTCGGCTCCGGCATGATGGGCATGTCCGAAGGCGTGCGCATGACACTGCTCGACGGCAAGCGCTACTGGGAGCAGATGGTCCGATTCGAGCAGGGCAAAGGGGAAAAGCCCGAGTTCGACCCGACGCTCGAACTGGTCAGCGGCCTGTTCCGCCACGAATACCCCGTCAGCGTGCACACGCAGATCTACCAGGTCGTGCTGCAGACGATGCGGGAGCTGCGGCTCGAACTCGGGCTGTGGACCGTCATCGTGCACGGCACGTTCGACGGCTACCGGCTCAGTGAGGATCTGCTCGCCGCCGGAGTGCCGGTGTCGGGCGGGCCGCGCGCCTACCACTTCGACCGCAGGACCGGCAGGTTCAACGGCGTGCTGGCGAACTACGCGCTCGGTGGCGACCTCGGTTGGCGCCGGCCGGTCTACGGCCTCGGCCGCGACGGCGTCGGCGTCAACACCGACTCGCCCGTGGTCGCACAAGAGCAGTTGCAGTTGCAGGCGGCGATGGGCGTTCGCCTGGGCTGGCCGCACCAATGGGCGCTGCGCGGCTTGACGATCAACAACGCGCGCTTCCTCGGTATCGAGCACCGCGTCGGCTCGCTCGAACAGGGCAAGGACGCCGACCTCGGCATCTGGAGCGGCGACCCGATCGACCCGCGCAGCTACGTCGAGCTGATGGTGATCAACGGCACGATCTGCTACCGCCGCAACCCGGACCGGCCGGACTGGTAGCGGCACGCATCCTCCCCACCGTGCGCACCCCTTCGACGAGCAACCTGCTGCCCCTGACTGCACTGGCGATCGCCGGCGTGGCGGCGCGTGCGCAGTCGCAGCCGGTCGCGCACCTCGCCGCCCGCATCCTGCCGGCCGACCGCGCACCGATCACCGGCGGCGTCCTGGTGGCACATCGCGGCAAGATCGTCGCCATCGGCCCTCGCGACACCACGCACGTTCCGCAGGAAGCCACCACCGTCGACCACGGCAGCCACTGGTTGTGTCCCGGCTTCGTCGATCTGCACCACCACGTCGGCGGCGGCGGCGGCGACATCAACGACATGACGCAGCCGTTGAACGCGGAGCTGCGCACGTTCGACCTCGTCAAACCATCCGCCGACCTGATCCGCCGCACCGCCGCCGGAGGCGTCACCACGACGCTGTTCATTCCGGGCAGCGGCACGTTCCTCTCGGGCTTCGGCACCCTGCTCAAGATGCGCGGCGGCGGCTCGCTCGCGGCAATGATCATCAAGGAACTCGGCGCGATGAAGGTCGCGCAGGGTTTCAATCCGGAACGCTACAGCGGCGACCTCGGTCAGACGCGCATGGGCAGCAGTGCGCTGTTGATCGAACAACTCGACCGCGGCCGTGACTACGCCCGCGCGTGGCGCGACTACGAGGCGGGCAACGGTCCCAGACCGAAGCTCGACCCGGCGCTCGAGCAACTGCGCCTGGTGTTCGACAAGAAGGTTCCGGTGCTGATCCACACCGCCGGCGTGCGCGATTGCCTCGCGACTTCGCGCATGTTCCAGCAGCGCTACGACGTGCGCATGATCCTGTCGCACGGATCGTTCGACGGCTGGCTCGCGGCCGAACCGCTGGCCAGGCGCAGGACGCCGATCAACCTCGGCCCGCGCATGTACCAGATGGGCCGCTACGGCCAGATGCACGGAATGTGCAAGGAGTTCTGGGATGCGGGCTGCCGCGATCTGTCGATCAACACCGACGCGCCGGTGATCGCGGCGGAAGAACTCCAGCTCCAGGCGGCGATGGCCGTGCGACTCGGCCTGCCCTACGACGCCGCCCTCAAGGCGATCACGATCGTCCCCGCGCGCCAGATCGGTCTCGACGACCGCATCGGCTCGCTCACGGTCGGCAAGGACGCCGACTTCCTGGTCACCCGAGGCGACCCGCTCGACCCGCGGGTGCCTCCTCTGAAGGTCTACATCGAAGGCGAACTGATCCACTCCCACGGAGACGTGCGATGAGCATGCAGAAGACACTCCTGAACCTCGCGGCCGCGACCGCGGTCCTGTGCGGTGCGGCCACCGCGCAAGCCACCCGCGCGATCGCGTTCACCAACGCACGCATCCATCCGGTCAGCGGCGCGACCATCGAGCGCGGCACCCTGGTGATCAAGAACGGCAAGATCGAGGCTGTCGGCAAGGAGGTCGCCGTGCCGGCAGGCGCGCGCGTGATCGACGCCACCGGCAAGACCATCATGCCGGGGCTCGTCAGCGCCTGGTCGAGCGCCGGCCTGCGACCACAGGGCCGCCGCACGAGCCGCATGCCGCAGCGCGGCGGGCACCGCGGCCGCTTCTCGCGCACGCGTTCGAGCAGCGGCGGCACCGCCAACAAGGCCGCGACCAAGGTCGTCGATTCGCTCTACGCGCGCCAAGCGATCTTCGGAGACCTACTCGAGGTCGGCGTGACGACACTGGCGCTGAACCCAGCGGGCAACGGCTTCCCCGGCCTCGGCGCGGTACTGAACCCAGCCGGCAAGACGCTCGCCGCACTGACCGTCGACGATGACGCCTTCGTGCAGATCGGCATGCAGCGCAGCGCCGCCGCCAAGAAGCTGCTGAAGGACACGTTCGCCAAGGCGAAGAAGGTCGTCGAGGAACGCGAGAAGCCGCCGGCGCCGCCGAAGAAGGAGGAGGCGAAGAAGCCGGAGCCGAAGAAGGCCGAAGAGAAGAAGCCATCCTCCGGCGAGAAGAAGCAGGAAGGCAAGGAGCCGCCGAAGCCGAAGCCGACGCCGGAACCGAAGCCGGAGCCGAAGCCGAAGCCGGAGCCGAAGCCGGAGCCGAAGCCGGAGCAGCAGCAGGGGCCCGAGAAGGGCGCGGCCAAGAAGTCCGCCGCCAAGCCCAAGCCCAAGGATCCCAACCTCGAGGTGCTCGCGGACCTGCTGCAGGGCAAGCGACGCGCGATCGTGCGCATCGGTTCGGCCGCCGACCTCTTGCACTGGTGCACCGCGGTCGCCGACGACGTCGAGTTCCCGCGCGCGGTGGTCGTGCCGCGCCACGACACCCGCGCGGGCACCATCGACCTCGTGCTCGAACGAGTGAAGAAGTGGAACTGCGCGGTGCTGCTGCCGCCGTCGCTGTCGGAGCTGCCGAACACGGCCCACTTGGTCAACCCGGCCAAGAAGCTGCACGACACCGGCGTCGAAGTCGGCTTCCTCGTCGGCGACTCCACCGGCAGCGTGCGCAACCTGTTCTTCCAGTTGATGGAACTGGTCCGCGGCGGCCTGCCGGCCGACGTCGCGCTCAAGGGCGTCACGCTGGTGCCCGCCAAGGCGCTCGGCGTCGACAAGCGCAAGGGTTCGCTCGAAGCCGGCAAGGACGCGGACTTCCTGGTGTTCGCCGGCGATCCGCTGTCGCCGACCGGCCGCCTCGAACAGGTCTGGCTGCACGGCAGCAAAGTCGACAAGCACCCGCGCGACTGAACGGCGCCGCCCCACCACCGAACGCACAACCCCACTCCCATCATGCGCACGTCCACGCTGTTCGTCCTGTCGCTCGCGCTGTTGAGCGCGATCGACCTTCCCGGCCAGGGCCGCGGCCGTCGGGGCCGCCGCTCGCAGCCGCAGCCGCCCGCCGCCAAGGCACCCGCAGCCCCGGCGCAGGAGCCGGCCAAGAAGGAGCCCAAGCACTACACCGCGATCGTCGGCGGCGACGTCTACATCGGCACCGGCCAGCGCCTCACCGGCGCGACCGTGCTCATCGCCGACGACAAGATCGAGCGGGTCGGGCACAACGTCGAACTGCCGCAAGGCACCAAGGTGCTCGACGCCAAAGGCCGCTGCGTCAGCCCCGGCTTCGTGATCGTCAAGGGTTCGGGCATGGGGGCGGGCTTCAGCGGCCCCTACAAGGACACCGTGAACCCGTTCGACCCGAGTATCAAGCAGGGGCTGGCCGCCGGCATCACGTCGTTTCTGGCCGGCTCGACCACGTCGCGCGGCCGCATCGGCGGCAACAATGCGGTCATCAAGCTGCACTACGGCGACGTCGAAGGCATGGTGCTGGTGGAGAACTCGGTCGTGGGCCTGTCGATGCCGCTCGATCGCGCGTCGAAGGAAAAGCTCGAGAAGCAGATCGAGCAGTGCCGGGAATACCTCGCCGCGCTGGCGGACTATCCGGCGAAGAAGGCCAAGGACCCCAAGGCCAAGGAGCCCAAGCAGCCGCGAGGCGCGGAGAAGGTGCTCGCCGTGCTGCAGGGCAAAGCGAAGCTGTGGATCTCTACCGGCGGTGCTGGCTTCAGCCCGTTCGCGCGCATGATGGGCGTCAGCGGCGGCGGCAGTGACCTCGCCGCGATCCGCGACGCACTCGACGTCGCCCGGATGTTCGGGCGCGGCGTGGTGCTGGACGGGCCGACCAGCGCCTGGCTGGTCCCGGACGAGATCGCCGCGACCGGATCCGGCGTGATCCTCAGCCCGCGCACGCGGGTGCCGAGGGACCCGAAGGACCCCGACCGCACCGGCTCCAACCTGGCATCGGCGGCCATCCTGGCGAAGGCCGGGGTGCCGGTGGCGGTGACCTGTCCGGCCGGCATGTTCGGCGGCAGCGGCGTGGGCACCAACGGCATCCTCGGGCAGGACCTCAACACCCCCCACGTCGACGCCGCCTACGCCGTGCGCGGCGGCCTAGACAACCGCAAAGCACTGCGAACAATCACGTTAGACGCCGCCGTCGCGATGGGGGTCGGCGACCGGATCGGCTCCCTGGAGCCCGGCAAGGACGCCGACGTCTTGATTCTCACCGGCGATCCGCTGCACTATAGCACTTTCGTGACCACCGCCGTCGTCAACGGCAAGGTCGTTTACGAGAAGGGCAAAGAAGCCCTCTTCCGACACATCGAGCGGTGATCCCGCCGGCGCGTCCCGAGCAACGTGGATGGCCGCGGACGGCATACCGACCCACCCATGAGTGTAGAAAGCCTGAAGGAACTGGACGACTTCTTCCGCAGCATGCGGCAGGCGTTCAACAGCCGAGACCTCAAGACCTTCCGCTCGCACTTCTGGACCGACAAGCGCTTCCAGAACCTCGACGCCTCGGGGCGCCGCGACCGCGGCTGGGGCGCCTTCGAAGAGGTGCTCGACCAGGAATTCCGTTACCTCGACGCGATCAAGATGGAGCTCAAGGATCTCGACTGCCAGGTGTTTGAAGATCAGTTCGGCACTGCAGTTGCGACCTGGAAGCTGACCCAGGTCGACCCCGAGGGGCGCAACCACGAGCAGTTCGGCCGTTGCACCTTTTCGCTGTGCAGAATGAGCGATGACTGGAAGATCGTGGCGCAGCACTTCTCGCCGCTGTCCGCGGAGGAAGCCGCCGCAGAATAGCTGCGGAACGGGCAACTGCCCGCGGCCGCGGGCCTTGCGGGCGGCCCGACGGTAACCTGAAGCAACCGACGCCCCCGCCCTCACCAGTTGACCCAACGCCCCGTGACCTCGACGGCCTCTGCTTCCCCCGCGACCGCCACCGGCGCCTCGGACAGCCCGTTCCATCCGGTGAACAAGGTCCGGCTGGTGACGGCCACGAGCCTGTTCGACGGCCACGACGCGTCGATCCACATCTTCCGCCGACTGGCGCAGGCCTCGGGCGCCGAAGTCGTGCACCTCGGCCACAACCGATCGGTGCGGGAGATCGTCGACGCCGCGATCCAGGAAGATGCCCAGGGCATTGCGGTGACTTCCTACCAAGGCGGCCACAACGAGTTCTTCCGCTACATGCACGACATGTTGGCGGAACGTTCGGCGGGCCACGTTCGGCTGTTCGGCGGCGGCGGCGGCGTGATCCTGCCCGAGGAGATCGCGGCGCTCCAGGACTACGGCATCGAGCGCATCTACTCGCCCGATGACGGCCGCGCCCTCGGCCTGCAGGGCATGATCAACGACATGCTGCGGCGCTGCGACTTCGCCATCGGCGAGGCGGGCGACGCACTGCCGGAGCCTGTGCGCGACGACTTCGGCGCGGTAGCGCGCGCCATCACCCTGGCCGAATCGTTCCCCGAGCGCCACCGCCGGAAGCTGCGCGAACGCACCGGCGCCAGGAGCGCCAAGGCCCCGGTGCTCGGTATCACCGGCACCGGCGGGGCCGGCAAGAGCTCGCTGATCGACGAACTACTGCGCCGCTTCCTGCTCGACTTCCCGGAGCACCGCATCGCCGTGCTGTGCGTCGACCCGACGCGACGCCGAACCGGCGGTGCCCTGTTGGGCGACCGCATCCGCATGAACGCCGCCGTCGACGAACGGGTGTTCGTGCGCTCGATGGCCACCCGGCGTGCCAACTTGGCACTGTCGGACTCGGTCCAGGATGCACTGGCCGTACTGCAGCTCGCCGGCTTCGACCTGATCCTGCTCGAATCGAGCGGCATCGGCCAGTCCGGCACCGAGATCGTCGAGCACGCCGACGCAACCCTCTACGTGATGACGCCGGAGTTCGGCGCGCAGAGCCAGCTCGAAAAGATCGACATGCTGGACTACGCCGACCTGATCGCGATCAACAAGTTCGACCGGCGTGGCGCGCGCGATGCCCTGCGCGACGTCAAGAAGCAGGTGCAGCGCAATCGCCGAGCGTTCGACCGCGACGCCAGCACGATGCCGGTCTACGGCACGATGGCGGCGACGTTCGCCGACCAGGGCACGAACGGCCTCTACAAGGCGCTCGCCGCCCGACTCGACGAGCTCCGCCCGGGGCGTTTCGCGAGCCAGATCGACCTGCCGATCGGCGACCCCGAAGGCACCCACGTGATCCCGGGGGCGCGCGTCCGCTACCTGGCCGAGATCGTCGAGAACAACCGCCGCTACGACACCTGGGCGTGCGAACAGAGTGCGCTCGCCGAGCGCTGCCACGTGCTCCTCAAGGCCGCCGAAGAACTCGACGACGAGGCGGCCAAAGCGGCCCTGATGGCGCAGCACGCACAGCTCGAGCAGCAACTCGCGCCGGAATGCCGGCAGATGCTCGCCGACTGGGAACGACGCAGCCGGGAACTCGCCGCGGAGCATTCGGTGTTCCAGGTGCGCGGCCGCGAGATCCAGGTCGAGAACCACACGACCTCGCTCTCCGGCCTGTCGGTGCCGAAGGTCGCGCTGCCGCGCTACCGCAGCGACGGGGACCGGCTGCGCTGGCTGCTGACCGAGAACGTACCCGGCAGCTTCCCCTACACCGCCGGCGTCTACCCGTTCAAGCGCACCGCCGAAGACCCGACGCGCATGTTCGCGGGCGAGGGCGGACCCGAGCGCACCAACAAGCGGTTCCACTACCTGTCCTACGGCCAACCCTACAAGCGGCTGTCGACCGCGTTCGACAGCGTCACGCTCTATGGCGAAGACCCGGCCGAGCGCCCCGACATCTTCGGCAAGATCGGCAACGCCGGCGTGTCCATCTGCACGCTCGACGACGCCAAACGCCTCTACTCCGGCTTCGACCTGTGCGCGGCGGCAACGTCGGTGTCGATGACGATCAACGGGCCGGCGCCGATGCTGCTGGCGTTCTTCTTCAACGCGGCGATCGACCAACAGTGCGAGAAGTGGCTGCACGAGCACGGCAAGGTCGACGAAGCCAACGCCCGTATCGACGCGATCTACGCCGAACAGGGCTTGCCCCGGCCGCGCTACCGCGGCGAGCTGCCTCCGGGACACGACGGTCTCGGCACGCTGCTGCTCGGCGTCACCGGCGACCAGGTGGTGCCCGCCGACGTCTACGCCGACATCCGTGCGCGCACGCTGTCGGTGGTGCGCGGCACCGTGCAGGCCGACATCCTCAAAGAAGATCAGGCGCAGAACACCTGCATCTTCTCGACCGAGTTCGCCCTGCGCATGATGGGCGACGTGCAGCAGTTCTTCACCGAGAACGGCGTGCGCAACTTCTACTCGGTGTCGATCAGCGGCTACCACATCGCCGAGGCCGGCGCCAACCCGATCACCCAGCTCGCGTTCACGCTCGCCAACGGCTTCACCTACGTCGAGTACTACCTATCGCGCGGTCTGCACATCGACGACTTCGCGCCCAACCTCAGCTTCTTCTTCAGCAACGGCGTCGACCCCGAATACGCGGTCATCGGACGTGTCGCCCGCCGCATCTGGTCCAAGGCGATCAAGCAGAAGTACGGCGGCAACGAACGCAGCCAGAAGCTGAAGTACCACATCCAGACCTCGGGACGGTCGCTGCACGCGCAGGAGATCGACTTCAACGACATCCGCACGACGCTGCAGGCGCTCTACGCGATCTACGACAACTGCAACTCGCTGCACACGAACGCCTACGACGAGGCGATCACGACGCCGACCGAGGAGTCGGTGCGCCGTGCAGTGGCGATCCAGTTGATCATCAACCGCGAACTCGGCCTGGCAAAGAACGAGAACCCGCTGCAGGGATCGTTCATCATCGAGGAACTCACCGATTTGGTCGAAGAAGCCGTCTACGCCGAGTTCGAGCGACTCAGCGAACGCGGCGGCGTGCTCGGCGCGATGGAGACGATGTACCAGCGCTCCAAGATCCAGGACGAATCGATGCTCTACGAGAGCAAGAAGGCGTCCGGCGAGCTGCCGATCGTCGGCGTCAACACCTTCCTCGGCAAGGACGGCTCGCCGATCCAAGTCGTGCACGAGGTCATGCGTTCGACGGACGAGGAGAAGCAGGCGCAGATCGACGGCCTCGCCACCTATCAGCGGGCCGGCGGCGACCGCAGCGCACGGGCGCTGCAGGCCCTGCAGCAGGCTGCCCTGCAGGGCGAGAACGTGTTCGCGAGCCTGATGCAAGCCGCCAAGACCTGCTCGCTCGGTCAGATGTCGCGCGCGCTGTATCGGGTCGGCGGGCAATACCGCCGCAACATGTAGGCGACGTCTGGGCGGCCGACCTGCGGCCTACTGCCAGCCTTGGATCTTGCTGGCGAGCGCGTCGATCTTGGCGCCGAGGCACTCGCGCACCTTGTCACGCGCACGCATGTAGTGGCTGCGCAACGTCGCCTCGTTGGTGCCGCCGGTGCGGGTGGCGATCTCCGCGAACGACAACTCGTGCTGGCGGCGCATCACGTAGACCTCGCGCATGTGCTCGGGCAGACGCGCCACGCAGTCGGCCTCGGCCTGCTCGAGTTCGCGGAAGCGCACGATCTGGGTCGGGGTCTCGTCCTTGGTCGGCGTCGACTCCGGGATCGAAAACGGTCGGGTATCGCTGCCGGCGGCCCCGACGTCCCCGCGACCGAGCAGGCCGAGCTTCTGATCGCGGTTGTGCTTGCGCCACAGATCCCGCCACATGTTGCCGGCGAGCGTCTGCACCCACTTCCAGAACGAGTTCTTGCCGCGGTATTCGAACGAGTCGATCGACGTGATGATCTTCAGCATCACGTCACTGACGAAGTCGGTGAACTCGATGCCCTGCGGGAAGGAGCTGCGGCCGAAGCGCGTCTTCAGATAGTGCAGGCACTTCTGCGACAGCATGCCCCAGGCTTCGGTCTTCTCGCCGTGCACGACCTCGCGCACGAGGAACTCGGTGCCACCGGCACCGGACTGCGCAGACGGCTTCTCGGGCGACGGACTGCGGCGGTCGGAGTCTCTTTCGGATGAAGTCATTGAGGGCGCTCCAGCGACTGGAAGAGCATACAACATGCCGGTCGGCGGAACGCCCGCCCCCGTCAGAACGCACACGCCCCGCCGGCAGCGCTGAACTGCCGGTGCCACCGGCACTTCGGTCGCGAGGGCGGTCACGGACCGTTCGCCCCGGCCGTCTCGGCGCTGCGGTCGCCATCGGCATCGCGGCCGGCAGGAGCTCCGAGCGACGCCAGGATCTCGTCGAGGCTGGCCAGCAGTCCCTTGCGCCCGAGCGACGCACGCGCATCGTCGAGCGCCGCGCACAACCCGGCCCGCACCTCGGCGTCACTCCGCCCCCACGCCTGCGCGTAGGCCGCGCTCAACCGTTCGCGCAGCTCCTCGGTGCTCAGCAGCGGCACCGTCGCCGTCTGCATGGCCACCGACTCCGCGCGCCGGAAGGACAACAAGAACGGCCGAATGTGGATCACCGCGCCGTCGTCGAGCGGGTGCGGCACCTCGATCGGCAGCCGGATGCCATCGACCTCGGTTCCGTTGGTGCTGCCGCGGTCGATCAACGAGTACTCGCCATCGGCGAACTCGATCACGGCGTGGCGCGACGACACCATCGCGTCCGGCAGGTGCAGCACGTTGTCACCTTCGCGGCGGCCGATGGTGACGCGATTCTGCGTGAACCGATACTGCTGGATCGCCGATTCCCCCGAGCGGCCGACTGCCAACACGAACCCCTGTGAGCCGGCGGCGCCGGACAGGTCGGTCTCGGTATCCGACTGGCCCAGCTCGGCGCGCAGCGCGACGGCGCGCTCCGAGCAAATCGCAGCGAGCGTGCGGTCGCGGCCGTCGCGATCGAGCAGTTCGACGTGCAGGCGCTGCTCCAGCACGGACAGTTCTTCGAGCACGCCGACGAGCGGACTGCGGCCCGACGGCTCGCTCCCTCGGGCGATCGGCGATGCCAGCAGGAGCCGGCCGGCGAGCGCCAGCAGCGCCGACCAGATCGTGCTCGGCACGATCGGCTGCCCCTTCAACTCGGCATCGAAGACGGCTTGGCGGTCGCGGTGGCGATGCATCACGTTCCAGGACGCAAAGCGCCCCTCGCCGTCGTCGCCGGCGAGGATCTCCTGCCAGCGATCGGCCAGCGTCGAGCCGTCGTCCACGGCCGCGGCCAACTGCTGCAGGCAACGCTCGACGGATGCGGCGACCTCGGCCAAGGTCTGCTCGTCGTGCACCAAGAGCACCCGCAGCAGCAACATGCCGAGCCCGTAGAGATCCGCGCTCGGGCTCGATCGCCGCACGAACGACAACCTGGCATCGAAAGGCTGCCCGCCGACACAGGGTAGTTCGCCATCGGTCAGCGGCGACGGATCCGACAGCACCACCGCGCGCAGGCCGCGCGCGCCGACATCCTCGACGCGCGCACTGACCGGCTCGACGATCCCCGACAACGGCTCCACCACGACGACGTCCCCCGGCAGAACGAACGCCGGCACCCCCGCGCGGTGCACGTTGACGACGAACCTCGGTGAGCCATCGGCGGCCGGTTCCTGCTGGCA
>DRKG01000247.1 GCA_011051855.1 bacterium
GCTGATCGAAGACCTGACGGTGCGCGAGAACGTCGAGAAGGCGGTCGAACCGATCCGCGAGCTGCTGCGGCAGCACGAGGAAGTCTCGATGAAGCTCGCCGAAGACCTTGCGCCCGACGAGATGGACAAGGTGATGGCCGAGTTCGAGCGGCTGCAGAGTGAGATCGACGCGAAGGATGCGTGGGAGATCGATCGCCACGTCGAGACGGCGATGACCAAGCTGCACCTGCCGCCCGGCGAAAAGAACGTGTCGGCGTGCTCCGGCGGGGAGCGTCGCCGTGTCGCGTTGTGTCGCACGCTGCTCGAGGGGCCGGACCTCCTGTTGCTCGACGAACCGACCAACCACCTCGACGTCGAGACGGTGCGTTGGCTCGAAGAACAGCTCGCCAACTACAAGGGCACCGTCGTGGTCATCACCCACGACCGCTTCTTCCTCGACAACGTCGTCGGCTGGATGCTCGAGATCTGGCACGGCCGCGCGATCCCCTACCAGGGCAACTACTCCGAATACCTGATCCAGCGCGCCAAGCGAATGCAGGCGCAGGAGCAGCAGGAGGCCAAGCGCGCGAAGTTCCTCGAACGCGAACTCGACTGGATCCGCATGAATCCGAAGGCGCGGTCGACCAAGAACAAGGCGCGCCTGAAGAACTACGACAAGATGATGGAGCAGGAGGTCGAGGAGCGCGACGACACCGTCGAGCTGCACATCCCGGCGGGCAAGCGGCTCGGCGACCTGGTCATCCGGTTCGAGAAGGTCGACTTCTCCTACGACGGCGAACACAAGGTGATCGAGAACTTGTCGTTCGACATGCAACCCGGAGACATCCTCGGCATCGTCGGGCCGAACGGCACCGGCAAGACCACCTGCCTGAAGCTGATCACCGGCAAGCTCGAGCCGCAGGCCGGCACGGTGACCGTCGGCAAGACCGTGGACCTGTGCCACGTCGACCAGGAGCGCGAGACGCTCGATCCCGAGAAGACCGTCTGGGAGGAGATCTCCGACGGGCAGGACATCATCAAGCTCGGCAAGCACGAGGTGAACAGCCGCAGCTACGTGGCGAAGTTCAACTTCACCGGTCCCGACCAACAGCAGAAGGTCGGCTCGCTCTCGGGCGGCCAGCGCAACCGCGTGCAGCTCGCCAAGATGCTCCGCCGCGGCGGCAACGTGATCCTGCTCGACGAGCCGACCAACGACCTGGATCTCGACACCCTGCGAGTGCTCGAAGAGGGCATCCAGGAGTTCCCCGGCTGCATGGTGATCGTCAGCCACGATCGCTACTTCCTCGACCGCGTCTGCACGAAGATCCTCGATCTCGGCAATTACGAGCCGGGCAAGTTCCTCGACAGTCTGTAGGGCCGGGGTCGATGGGCTGGGCACACGGCCCGATCAGTGGCGCTTCAGGCCGACGACCAAGCCGGTCGTCGCCAGCCCGGTCGCCGGCAAGCTGCCGAGCATGAAGGACTGGAAGCTGCCCCACTCGCGCTCGATGTTGCCGACGAAGGTGTTCCAGAGGTCGTCCATCGCCTGCCAGTTGACCTCTACGATGCCGGCGTAGCTGAGCAGGAACGTCATCACCAGCCAGAAGCCGACCGCGATCGCGGCGAGCTTCAGCACCGCCCGCAGGAACGCGCCGATACAGAACCCGGCGAGGAAGCTGAAACCGAGGCGGAACACTCCCTTCGAAGCCGGTTCCGGCGCGGCTGAGACACTCGACCCTCCGTTCTGGCCGGGTTGGGTCTCGATCAGGGAGGCGCTCAGTCCGCTGGCGGTGCTGCCGGCACCTGCGGACTCGGGCGTCTGACCGCCGACGGCCAACGTCCACACGCCGCCGGCTGCGACCGCAAGGATCGACGCTCCCAGGGCGATCTTCTTCCACCTCGGCATGTCGCGCAGCCAGTCGCCGAACGAACGGGACGCGGTCGGCGGCGCTGCTTCGGTCGGCTGGGGGGCGGTGTCGGACATGCCCAGAACCTAACCCGATCTATGCATGAACCAACACCCCCGGCACGCACAATCCACGCCCATGCGGCGTCAGGCGGCCGCCTGCGGCGTCCGTTCGCTCTGCGAACTCCTTGGCAGAATGCTCAGCGGGGCCAGCGCCCCGCCTGCGCTTCTGCAGTCGCCTTCCTTGCCTGAACGCGGATTGCACGCACCGGAGGCCCTGTTTCATGCATGGATCGGGCTAACCCGAATCGCGCACGTGCAACACGCCCGAGCCCCAATGGCAAGAAACTGCTTGCGAGTCCTTGCGGACGGGCCAAGATCGGCCGCCCACTCTGCAGGAGAACCCTATGAAAAACATCCTCTCCGTGGCCGCAATGGCGGCCTTCTCGCTCGGGGCGATGGCCCAGGACAAGATCACGCTCGCCAACGGTGACGTCATCACCGGCAAGATCGTGTCGATGGCCGACGGCAAGGTCGTCATCCACTCGCCGGTGTTGAACGACGTGACGGTCCCGATCGCCGACGTGCAGGACATGGTGACCGGTGCTCCGGTGACCCTGAAGACGCGCGAAGGCGACCTCTGGGACAGCCGCATCGTCGGGATCGAAAACGCCAGCCTGCGTCTCGAAGGTGGCGATTCGCCGTCGCTCGCGCTCGACAACCTGGGCATGATCAACCCGCCCGCCGACAAGCCCGAAAAGTGGACCGGCTCGCTGAAGTTCACCGGTATCAACTCGACCGGTAACACCAACCGCCGCGCCGCCGGCCTGATGTTCGAGGCCTCGCGGAAGAGTGGCGACAACCGCTATTCGGTCGACGCTTCGTGGGACTACGCCGAGGACAAGCGGCAGGCGCCGCAATCCGGTTACGTGATCACGCAGCGCCGCGTCGGCGCCGGCGGCAAGTGGGACCACTACCTGTCGGAGCGTTCCTACGCGCTCGTCACCGCGCGCGTGCTCGGCGACACGATCGCCAACCTGGATCGCCGCCTGACCGGCGGTGTCGGCTACGGCTACACGTTCATCGACGACGGCAAGGAGCTGCTGTTGGTCGAGATCGGCGTCTCCTACTTCGACGAGAGCTACCGCGTCGTCGCTCCCGGCCAGGTCTCGTCGCGCGAGTCCGTCTCGGCGCGAATCGCCTACCGCTACGAGACTCCGCTCAGCGAGACGACCAAGTTCGTGCACCGCGCCGAGGCCTACCCGTCGCTCGAGGACCAGGACGACTTCTACTGCCAGGTCGTCACCGAGTTGACCACGTCGCTGACCGACAACATGGTTGCGTCGATCTCGCACGTGCTCGACTACGACAACACGCCCGCCCCGGGCTTCGTGCGCGACGACCAGCGCGTCATCGTCAGCGTCGGCTGGTCGTTCTGACCGGCCGCCTCGGCAACCCGTGCATCAGTAATCGAACGAGCGGCCAGTCACCTGCTGGCCGCCGAAACGGTTCTGGCGCGCCTGGATGAAGCCGAAGCGCGGAACGAACTCGATGCGGAACGTCACCTCTTCGACGAACGGGTTGTAGTTGGCGCTGAGCACGAGCGACCAATCGTGGTCGTCGCGCTGCAGGCGGAAGTTGTAGGCCAGCCAGCGGTCGGTCTCGAGGTCGCGCAGCACGTTGGCGCCGAGCGTCCAGCGATCGAAGAGGCGGGTGGCCGCGCCGATGCCGGCCGCGCCGTCGTAGAGGTAGTCTTCGCGATACTCGAGCGCCCAGTCGATGCCGAACACCTGGCCGAACTGCAGTTCGGTGTCGAAGGTGCGCATGCCGCGCTGCCAGTCCAGGTCGCCGTAGACGGCCAGGGCGAACTCGTCGAACGGCAGCCACTGCACGTTCGGGCGCAGGAGCACGTCGTAGAAGAACAGGCCGAGGCTGTCGCCCGCGTTGTCGCGGTTCGCGTTCGGATAGACGTCCTGCGCGAGGTCGACGTAGACGAAGTCGCGGGGGCCGCGGTCGGCGCCGGCAGCGTTGCCGCCGTTCATCTTCTGCACCAGGTTGCGCACCTCGAACCGCAGCAGTTCCCGCTCGTCGAGCGTGTCGATCGTGTTGTAGCCGAGCCGGTTCAGGCGCACGGTGTCCACGCTGTCGAACTGGAACAACGTTCCGGGTCGTTGGTCGACCTGGAAGCGGTTTCGATAGGTCAGCTTCGGCGCGATGACATGGCGGATCGCGTCGCGCTCGCCGTCCTCGATCCAGCTCCAGGTGCGCGACAGACGGGTGCCGATCTGCACGCCACCTTCGAAGGCGACGCGGGTCTCGTCGCCGCCCCCGACCACGTCCGGGGTGTTGTCGTAGAACGTGACCCGCCCGTTCAGGTAGGGCCGCACGCTGAAAGCCCCGAACCGGAACGGCACCGAGATCTCGGCGTGCTGGTCGGCGCGCAGGGTTTCGTCGTCGACGGCGATGCCCGTGCGCCGATCCCAGTCGCTCTGCCGCAGCCCGATCTGGGTCTCGAGGTCGAGAACGATCGGTGTCTGCCACGGCGTCTTCGCGACCGGCTGGGCGAGCCATTGGTAGGTGACCACCGGCTTTTCCTCGATGAAGCGGCCGGCCAGCCAGCGGTCATCGCGGTAGCTGAAGTCGTCGAGGTTGAAACGGGTGCCGACCGTCAACAGGTGGTTGCCGTCGGCGTGATGCAGGTAGGCGCTGGTCTCGGGCAGCTCGTCGTTGCGATACGGGCCGGTGAAGAACTCCGAGTAGACGGCGGCGTCGCTGGCGCGGAACGCCTGCAGGTCGAGGTGCGTGTTCTCACCGAGGAATACGCGGTTGGCGGTGCGCACCAGTCCGCGGCTGTCGTCGGCGATGAAGCTGCCGTCGCGGTTGACGTTGATCTCGCGCAGGTTGCGGCCGTAGTCATCGAGGAAGAAACCTTCGACCCAGCCCTCGTAGACGCCCGCAGCACCGTAGGTCACGCGGGCGTCGAGCGGCATGCCCCGCTTCTCGATCCAACCGACGCCGAGCTCCCAGGAACCGCGGAACTCGTTCGCCGGTCGCCCGGTCAAAAACTCGTGCAAGGCCCCGCCGGTCTGGTTCCACGGTAGCCCGAAGACCACTCCGAGCTGGGTGCCGGTGCCCGACTGGTAGCCGAACGTCGCACCCTTGATCGGGAACTCGCTCTGGCTGCCGGTGAAGAAGCGGGCGTTCGGCAGGGGTAGCACGTCGACGCCGCCGAACTGCAGCGACTGGCCGCGCGTGATGACCTCGAACTCGCCCTGGCGCTCGATGATCTCGACCTCACCGACGCTGAGTGCTGCGTGCGGCGTCGCGGCGGTGCAGGTCGTCAGCAGCACGTCGCTGCCGGTCCAACGGGGCCCCTGCTTCACCAGGCGCGGTCCGCGTACGATCAGCGTCTGCGGTCCCGAACCACCGTTGGTCTGGTAGCGCAGTTCGGCGTTCTCGACCACGATGCGGTCGTCGAGTGGCGAGATCCACAGCCGGTCGCAGCGCACCACTTCGACACCGTTCTGCACCACGACGATGTCGCCTTCGCAGTAGAGGTAGCGGAACAGTTGCAGAGCCTCGTCGCCGACCTGTCGGGTGCCTCCCGGTTCACCGGAGCTCTGTCGCGGCTGGCCGATGGCGGCCAGCGTTCGCTGCATGCGTTGCCGCACGGCATCCGGCGACAGGCGCCGACGCGGCGCGGGGGACTCGATACCGCGTTGGGGCGGACCGGAACCCCGCTTCTTCGTCATTGCGGTCATCCAGGTCTCGAGATCCTTCAGGATCAGCAGGTTCTCACCGGCGATCGTCAGACCGAGTCGCGGCACGCGCAGACGGAACCCACCCCGGACGTAGTCCTCGTAGTAGTCGTCGCGCGCGGTGCCGGCACTGGCGCCGACGAGCAGTTCGTAGTCCTGCTGCTGCCCGGGAGTCGGCTGCGCGTGCGGCGAAGGATTCTGGGCGCGCGCCACCGACGCGACCACCGAACCGAGCAGCGCTGCGATCCGCAGGTGGGCGAAGCTCACCGTTCGCCTTCCCGATCGCCGCGCAGCGGGCTGTGTTGCACCGCGGAACCCGGCCCCATGTTCACCGACCAGGTCGCGTAGTTGACGGCAATGTGCGATGAGCGCCAAACGCGGCCGTCGGGCATGGTGACGACGGCGCCGTTGGGGTCGCTCGCAACGCAGCGTTTGTCGAGCAGATCGAGCACGACGTTCCTGGCCCGGGCATCCAGCCGCGTCCAGTTGACGAGGACGTCGGTGCCCTCGACTCTGGTCAGCATGCCCGTGGACGCCCGGCGGGTCATGCTGAGGCTGTCGGCGTCGATGTACAGGCCGTCGGGGTCGGCGGAACCGTCCGGTAGGATGCCCACTGCTTCGACGGGACCACCGAAGCGCACCGCCTCGGGTTCCACGTCGATGTTGCCGCGACACACTGCCCGCATGTGCGACAGAAGACCGTGCGCGCCGGGCTCGTGCAACGTCATCGTCGGCGCCAGGAAAGTCGAGTGCCCGGCGAACGCGCCGAGTGCCGACAGCCGACCGCTACCGTCGTGCAACACGCGCACCCGCGCACCCTGCAGCGCGATCGTGCGACCGTCGTGCGTGCGCCGCACGACCGCCGGGTTCTGCTCGCGCGGGTCGCCGACGAACAGCGCCGCGCGCCCGCCCTGACTGATCAGCAGGCGGTGGCCGAAACCCTCGATGTGCCCCTGTTCGGCATCGTCGAGCTGGAAGTCGTCTACGTCATCGACCAAGAGCCAGGGCTTCGCCAGCGCGTGCAGCGTCGCGAACGCGAGCGGGCCACGTGCGAAGTGCAACCGCTGGATCTCGGGCGTCAGCACGAACGGCAGCACGCGCAGGCGGCGTGCCGCGCAGGTGATCGTGGTCGCCTCCCGATCGGGCCGCGGCGGCATCTTGGCGTAGATGCGGGGCAGGTCCTCACCGACGGCGTGCGCGTCGACCAGCGCGTTGCGGCCACCGACGTGGTGCACGTCGATGCGCGGCCCGACGACTTCGATCGTGTTTTCGGCCGGCGTGGTCCAACTGCGCAAGAGCCGCGGCGTGCGGTTCTGGGGGGACAGTTCGGACCACGGCGCCTCTTCGCGCTCCATCGGCAGCAGGCGCAGCGAGCGCGGTCCGACTTGCAACAAACGGGGCGCTTGCGCGAGCAGGTTCTCGCCGCCCTGCATCAAGGTCACGCGCACCGGCAGGCCGCCGACATCGAGTTCGGTCAGTGTGTCGTCGACCAGCTTTGCGTGGAGTTGGCGAACGTTGCGCAGGCTGGTCTGCGGCTCGCCGAAGCCGGCCTCGATCTCGTCGAACGGCGCCCGCAGCGCCAGGGTCGTGCCGGACGGGTCGTTGGTGACCGTGCAGGTGCCGCGTCCCAACACGTGGGCGGTGCCGTGGCGCACCGAGTAGGTGTGTTCGCGCCAGCGCACGGAGCGCTCGTCGCGCGGTGGCCCGAGGCGCAGCCGTTCGAAGTCGTCGCCGACGGTCAGCAGGAGGCCGTCATTGCCGGTCGCAACCAGTTCGGGTGCGGATCGCCCATCCTTCTGTCGCAGACCCCGATCGCGCAGCTCGACCGCGCCGATCCCGACGAGCACGCCGGTGTCGCCGGTTGCGCGCCGCACGACCACGATGCCGTCACTGGCGCGGAACGTGCGCGTGCCGCTCTCGATGCGCGACGCCCCTTCGAACACCACGATCTGTTGCTGGTCGAGTGCGCGCAGTGTCCACAGTGGAAAGCCCATGCGGCGGTGCAGAGCACCGACCGAGTCACCCGGCCGCAGCAGGTGGATGCGTCGCGGCGACACGCCGATCGCCGGTTCCTTCTGGCCGCTATCGGGCCGCAGCTCGGTCTGTTCGATGCGCGATTCGCCACCGTGCGCGGTGACCGCAAACGGATCGCCGAGCGGCCCCGGCCGCACGGTCAGGCGCGGCGTCTCGACCTGCACGCCCGGCATCTCGATGCGCGCGGGCGCTCCGAGCAGTTGCAGCCTTTGCCACTGCATCGTGCTGCGCCGGCGAGCATCGTGGTTGCCGCGCCCGTCGCCGGTGCGGCGCAGCCAGCCGGTGAACTGGTCGCCGTGCACGCGCGAACGTGCACCGCTTGTTCGTGCCGCGACGCCGGGAAGGGTGAATGCGGTGCGCGCGAGATCGAGCTGCACGTCGTCTTCGAGCGTGATCTGAGCAGCGCCGGTGACCGTGTCCTCGACGTAGTGCATGCGACCGGCCGCGCGCACGGTCACGTCGTCGGTGACCAGCAGGGGGTCGCGCAGGATCTCGATGTCGGCGCGTCGCAGGCCTCCGTGCTGGTTGCGGGGCATGCGCGCATTGGCGCCGCGGCCGGTCAACTCGACGGTGCGCTCGCCGACGATGGTGAGTTTGACGGGCTGCTCCGGCAGCGTCGTGAGCTGCAGCTCGTTGTCGCCGATGTTGATGCGTGCATCGCCGAGCGTGAGGCGCACACCCGCCATCTTGCCGTTCGGCTCCCCGGCGAACACCGTGTCCCGTAGGTCGATCGCCTTCTGCTCGGTGACCACCGGGTCGCCGTTGGCGTCGGTGCCGAGTTCGAGGAACGCCTGCCGCGCCGTGACCGTGGCGGTGTGAACACCGTCGTCATACAGGTCCAGCGAAACGTCGGTGAGCTGCTGCAGACCCTCGCCGATCGGCTGGCTGTCCTTCGCGAGCAGTTCGTAGACGAGCTGCTTCTTGACGCTGCCGTCGGGCTGCGGCACCTCGCGGCGGTTCGGGATCCGCAGGGAGCCGCGCTGGGATACCGTCGCGCCGAGATCCCCCTGGTTCATGCGCACGCCGGGCTGCCGCGGATTCTGCGGGGCGGGAGATTCCTTGGCATTGCCGTTGGCGCGCACCGCCTGCTCATCGCCGATCGCGACCTTCAGCGCCAGCAACCCTGCGGCCAGCAACACGAAGAACACCAACAGGCGCCTCATGGCAGACCGCCCTTGGCAACGATGCCGTGCCACGCGTCGCGGGCGCGCAGCAGCTCTTCGATGACGTCGCGCACCGCGCCGAAGCCGGCATCGCGCTCGCTGACGAAATGCACGTGCTCGAACACCTCGGCGCGCGCCTGTGGCACGGTGGCCGCGAACCCGACTTGGCGTAGCACCGGCAGGTCGAGCAGGTCGTCGCCGACGTAGGCGACCTGCGCCGGCGCCAAGTGCTGCC
>DRKG01000248.1 GCA_011051855.1 bacterium
CGACGGTCAGCCGAACGCCGTCGGCGAGGACCTGGTGGGCAGTGACGGAGCCGATGGCTTGCACGAGGCCGGTGAACATGAGCAGTCGGATCGAAGGAAGCTTGGGCCGGGGCGCCGGCAGCCTTGACCGCCCGGTGGGCCAACCGTATCGTTTTCGACCCAACTTTACGGCAGGGGCACCTTGCACTGCGCCATTCTGACACTCTTTCCGGAGGCCATCCGGCCCTATCTGGATGAGAGCATCCTCGGCATCGCGCAGGCCCAGGGCAACCTTCGGCTCGACCTCGTCGACTTCCGGAATCACGCCCTGGACCCGCACCGAACGGTCGATGACCGACCCTTCGGCGGCGGACCAGGCATGGTGCTCAAGCCCGAACCGATCTTTTCAGCCATCGAAGACGTGGAGCAGGCGCACGGCCCGTTCCACAAGATCCTGCTCTGCCCCCGCGGTCGAACCTTCGACCAGGCGCGCGCGCGGGAACTGAGCCGGATGGACCGGCTGATGTTCCTGTGCGGTCGCTACGAAGGTTACGACGAACGCATCCGCGACGGCCTGCGCCAGTCCCCCGCTGGCTACGAGGAGATCTCACTCGGCAACTTCGTGTTGGCCGGTGGCGAGCTCCCGGCGATGGTCGTGCTGGAGGCCGCGGTCCGCCTGATCCCCGGCGTGCTCGGCTGTGCCGAGTCCGCCGCGTCCGAGTCGTTCGAAAGCGAGTGGCTCGACTACCCGCAGTACACGCGTCCGCGCGAGTTCCGCGGCATGACCGTTCCCGACGTGCTGCTGTCGGGCGATCACGCCAAGGTCGCGCGCTGGCGCCAGGAGCAGGCCGAACGCCTGACGGCCGACAAGGCCGCGCGCGAGCGTTCGCGGGCGAGCGACAAACCATCCCCATCCGAATAGCGGCACCACAACCAACCGGCAGGAACAGACCCATGAACATCATGCGCCAGCTCGAACTCGAGCACATGAAGAGCTCGATCCCGGACTTCGGGGTCGGCGACACCGTCGACGTGCACTACCTGATCAAGGAGGGCGACAAGGAACGTGTGCAGGTGTTCACCGGCACCGTGATCAAGTTCCAGCGCAGCGGCATCCGCCGCACCGTCACCGTGCGCCGGATCGTCGCCGGCGAAGGCGTCGAACGCACGTTCGCGCTGCACAGCTCGCGCGTCGCCGACGTCAAGGTGCGCGATCGCGGCATCGTGCGCCGCGCCAAGCTCTACTTCCTGCGCGACCGCGAGGGCAAGGCGACCCGCCTGCCTCGCAACCTCGGCAAGCACAAGTGGCCCCGCAGCGGCGCGGGCAGCGGTCTGAACTCCACCGCGGCCGACGGCAAGGCCGATAACGCCGAATCGTAGTACCGCCGCACCTTCGCGCCCTCCGCCGCGTGCGGTCGGAAGGCGTCCACCCCAAAGGAGAGATCCCCAGCGGCCTCGCCCTGTCATGATCGAGAATGCCAGTCGTCAGTTCTTCCTCGTCCTGTTGACGCTGATCGCGGGCCTGATCTGCGTCAGCACGCTCAGCCCGGTCCTCGGTCCGGACCTCAAGGGCGGCACGCAGCTCCTCTACGAGGTGCCTCAGGACGTCATCGACGAACTCGTCAAGAAGGAGAACGCATCCCCGGACGAGATCATGAACCAGACGATCGGGGTGATGCGCGACCGCATCGACCCGAACGGCACGCTCGATCCGCTGATCACCCGCAGCGGCGACAACGGCATCCTGATCGAGCTCGGCCTGTTCACCGATCCCACCGAGCTGAAGCGCGTCAAGGAGCGCGTCAGCAACCTCGGCAAGCTCGAGATGCGCATGGTGTGCTACCCGAGCTACTCGAAGGGCAACGTCAGTCTCGCCGGCATCAACGCCGAAAAGACCCGCCTCGAAAACTGGCTCAAGCAGCCCGCCAACAAGGAGCTGGTCCAGAAGGATCCGCGCAACATCCGGCGCTACAACGAGGATCCGGCGGCCCCGCCCGGCAGCCTGCTGAAGAAGGGCTACATCGCGTGGTATCCGCACCGCATCGGGCCGAGCACGGAGGATCCCGCCTACTGGGACACGAGCTACACCGCGATCCCGAAACTCGCCGACGTCACCGTCAAAGCCTTCGACGACGCGCAGTGGAACAACCGCAAGATCCCGGCGGACATGATGGAAAAGGAGGCGAAGGATCGCTTCCTGATCGAGTTCGTCGCGATCAACATGTACGAGACCTTCTTCACCGGCGAAGATCTCGACCCCGCCCGCGTCGGCCCCGGCACGGGCAGCAACGGCGGCCCGGCGATCAACTACGAGATCGTCGACTCGCGCAAGGCGGACTACGCCGATTGGTCGGCCGAGCACAAAGGTGAGCACAGCGCGATCATCCTCAACGACTACATCAAGTCGGCGCCCGTGTTCCGCAACAAGATCCCGGGCCGCGGCATCATCGAAGGCCGCTTCACCGTGCCCGAGGTCGAAGAACTGGTGAAGGTGCTGCGCACCGGCTCACTGCGCGTCGAGCCCGAGCTGCTCAGCGACATGACGATCGGCGCCAGCCTCGGCTCCAGAGCCGTGCAGAAGGGCCTGTGGTCGATCGTCGGCGGCGCCGGGTTGGTGTTCGCCTTCATGCTCGCCTACTACAAGCTCGCGGGCGCGATCGCGTGCCTGTCGCTGCTGCTGAACATGTTCCTGCTCTACGCGGGCATGCTGTTCATGCAGGCGACGCTGACCCTGCCGGGCCTCGGCGGCATCGTGTTGACGCTCGGCATGGCGGTCGACGCCAACGTGCTGATCTACGAGCGCATCCGCGAGGAGCTGCGGAAAGGCAAGGAGATGCTGCAGGCGGTGCGCGCCGGCTTCGAGCGCGCGATGTCGGCGATCCTCGACTCCAACATCACGACCTTCTTGGTCGGCGTGGTGCTGTTCAACGTCGGCGTCGGCCCGGTGCGCGGGTTCGCCGTGACGCTGATGATCGGCATCGTCACCACGGTGTTCACGCAGTTCTTCGTCAGCCGCCTGCTGTTCCACTACGCACTGGAGAAGAACAAGCTCGACGGCTGGCAGCCGCGCGCGCTGTTCGAGAACCGCAACGTCGACTTCGTCGGCAAGATCAAGCTGTGCGTCGCCGCCAGCAGCCTGGTCATCATCGGTGGCCTCGGCTACTCGACGACGGTCAAGCCCGAGGAGATGCTCGGCATCGACTTCACCGGCGGCGCCAACCTGCACATGGTCTGCCGCACGGCGACCGACGCCGATACGATCCGCGCGAAGCTCGGCAACGACCCCGAGTTCGTGAAGGCTTATCCGACGTTCTCGGTCAACACCGTCGGCGAGGACGGCACCGACTTCAACGTGCGCCTGAAGCTGACGCCGCAACAGCGCGAACAGGTCGAGCGCGACCGCAAGGCGTGGCGCGAACGACGCAAGCAGGCCGAACAGAACGGCGAAGACCCGCCGCCGGCCTTCAAGCCCCCGTACGTCGCCCAACTCGAACGCGTGTTCGCCGACGAGCTGGTCGAGCCGGCGTTCAGCGACCGCATGCTGACGCCGAAGCCGCCGCCGGACGATGCCCAGCAGTTCGCGCAGATCAACGTACACTTCGCCCAGGCGGTGCCGGTCGCGAAACTGCGCGAGCACTTCAAGCAGCAGCTCGGCGACAGCCTGGTGACGCCGCTCGACACCAATGCGACCGAGGCCAAGGACTTCCGGGTCGAATGGTCGACGCTGGCGACCACCAAGAAGTGGCAACTCGCGGACGTCATCTCGACCGCGATCAAGGGCCTGACCGTCGGCGACGGCGATACGCAGAAGCAGATCGTGCTGTCCGACCCGTTCCCCGAAGCGCAGGAGATCCAGGGCCGCTTGGTCAAAGACCTGCGCAACGCCGCGATCGGTGCCCTGATCCTCGCGTGGGCCCTGATCGTGTTCTACCTGCGGGTGCGCTTCCACGAGTACAAGTACGGCCTCGCGGCGGTGGTCGCCCTGATCCACGACGTGCTGGTCACGTTCGGGGTCGTCGTGCTGTGCAACCACCTCGGCCTGGTCAATGCCGAGATCAACTTGGCGATGATCGCCTGCTTCCTGACGATCATCGGCTACTCGGTCAACGACACCATCGTGGTGTTCGACCGCATCCGCGAGAACCGCATCGACAACGCCCGGGAAGGCAAGAACGAATCGTTCCGCTCGCTGATCAACCGCTCGCTGAACCAGACCCTGTCCCGCACGGTGCTGACCACCGTGCTGACGCTGTTCGTGGTCATCGCGCAGCTCGTGGTCAACTACGGCAGCGGCTCGGATCTCGAGGGCTTCGCGTTCGCGATGACGATCGGCATGTGCAGCGGCGTCTACTCGACGATGTTCATCGCCGCCCCGATCCTGATCTGGATGGACAAGGGCGAGCCGGTGATCGTGCCGGACGAGCCGCACGACCCGACGCGCGAAGGCGATTTCGACAACGAGGCCGAACTCGCCAGGATCGAAGCCTCCCAGCCGTCACCGCCGAGCGGCGAACAACAGGCGTGATCGCGCCGCCGATGTCCGGGTCATGAACCAACAGAAGGCAACGCCGCGGTTCCCCGGACTGATCGCACCGTTCGACCTGCGCTCGACCGCGCTCTTGCGCACGGACGTGCTGGTGATCGGCTCCGGCATCGCCGGGGCCACCGCGGCACTGGCGGCGGCCGACGACGGCTGCGAGGTGCTGCTGGTCACCAAGGCCGACCTCGACGAGACCAACACGGCCTGGGCGCAGGGCGATATCGCGGTCGCGCAACTGCCCGAAGACAGCGTCGAACAGCACGTCGCCGACACCCTGAAGGTCGGAGCGGGCATCGCGGACGAACGGATCGTGCGCTCCGTCGTCGGCTCGGCGGCACAAGCGATCGACTGGCTCGAACGGCTCGGCACGACCTTCGACCGCGCCCCATCCGACGACGGCACAGCGAACCACCTGGAACTGTCGCGCGAAGGTGGCCACACCTACCCACGAGTGGTGCACAGCCACGGCGCTGCGACCGGGCAGGAGATCCAGCGCGCGCTGGTCGCCGCACTGCGCGGCCACCCGCGCATCACCGTGCGCCCCCACGTGTTCGTGCGCGACCTGGTGATCCGGGACGGCCGCTGTGTCGGCGTCGTCGGGCTGCAGAACGGCGGCGCAGCCGGTGCCGGACCGGGAGGCGCCCACCGCGAGGCGATCGAGATCGCGATCGAGGCCGGCGCCGTCGTCATCGCGACCGGCGGCAGCGGCCAGATCTACCGCGAAACCACCAACCCCACCGGCGCCAGCGGCGACGGCCACGCGCTGTGCTTCCGCGCAGGCGCGCGCATGGTCGACTGCGAGTTCGTGCAGTTCCATCCGACCACGCTCTACATCGCCGGCGCGTCGCGATTCCTGATCAGTGAGGCCGTGCGCGGCGCCGGTGCGGTGCTGCGCGACCGCAACGGCGAACGGGTCATGCAGGGGGTGCACCCGATGGCGGACCTGGCACCGCGCGACGTCGTCAGCCGGGCCATCCTCGACCGCATGGTCGCGACCGACGACACCCACGTCTATCTCGACCTCAGCGACGTCGACGGCGATCCGCACGCGAGGTTTCCGTCGATCGCGCGGATCTGCTCGACGTTCGACCTCGACCTCGCCAAGGATCCGATCCCGGTGCGACCCGGCGCCCACTACTTCCTCGGCGGCGCCGACACCGACGACCAGGGCCACACCAACGTGCCCGGCCTGTTCGCCGTCGGCGAAGCGGCCTCGTCTGGCCTGCACGGCGCCAACCGCCTCGCGTCGAACTCGCTGCTCGAAGGCGCGGTGATCGGACGGGCATGCGGGCGCACGGCCGCCGCCGAGGCGCGCGCCCTCGAACGTTCGCCCGCCCGCGCCGGCCTGCCGCGCCGGGCCGACGGCCCCGAACTCGCTTCCGACCCGCCGCGACTGCTGCACGACGACCTGCTCTACGCGCTCAAGTCGCTGATGTGGCGCCAGGTGGGCCTGCGACGTGAACGTGCGGGCCTCGGCGACGCGCGCGCGCGGCTCGCGTTCTGGCATCACTACCTGACCCGCGGCCCACTGGCCAGCCGCCACGCCTGCGAACTGGTCAACATGCTGACGGTCGCCTCGCTGGTGACCGAAGCGGCCCTGCAGCGCGACGAGTCGCGCGGCACCCACTTCCGCAAGGACGCCGACGGGCGCGACGACGCCCGCTGCTGCCGACGCATCTACCTCGAACGCGCCAGCGACGGCGCCATCCGCTGTACGCCGGGGCCGCTGCTGACCCCGAGCGATCGCGCACCGGCGCAACCCTGACCGTGGGCGATTCGATCCTCGACACACGGCAGGGCCACGGCAGCGAGGCGATCCTGTTCGGACTGGTCCCGACCGGCGACCCGCGCACGGCCGCCGAAGCGCTCCACGAGCTGCAGCAGCTCGCCGAGACCGCCGACTTCGTACCGGCGGGCTGCATGGTCCAGCACCGGCGAAATCCGGACCCGAGCACCTACCTCGGCAGCGGCAAGCTGCAGGAACTCGCCGACGTGGTCAAGCTGGCGCACAGCGCCTGCGTGATCTGCGACGACTCGCTGACCCCCAACCAAGCGCGCAACATCGAGGCCGCGGTCGGCGTGCCGGTGATGGACCGCAGCGAGCTGATCCTTCAGATCTTCGGCATGCACGCGCGCACGCCGCAAGCTCGTCTGCAAGTCGAGCTGGCCGCACTGAACTACGAACTGCCGCGGCTGCGTCGCCGCTGGACCCACCTCGAACGACAACGCGGCGGCATCGGCGTGCGCGGCGGCGCCGGCGAGAAGCAGATCGACGTCGACCGCAACCTCGTGCGCACGCGCATCGCCTCGGTCAACCGCGACCTCAAGCGCATCGAACAGCACAAGGTGCGCGAGGTGCAGGCGCGCCCCGACCTGTTCACCATCGCCCTCGTCGGCTACACCAACGCCGGCAAGTCCTCGCTGATGAACCGGCTGACCGACGCCGGCGTGATCGCCGAGAACAAGCTGTTTTCGACGCTCGACACCCGAACACGCCCCTGGCGCCTGCCCGGCGGCCGCACCGTGCTGCTGACCGACACCGTCGGCTTCCTGCGCAAGCTCCCCCACCAACTGGTCGCGAGCTTCCACGCAACCCTCGAAGAGGCGTTGCACACCGATCTGCTCTTGGTGCTGGTCGACGGCAGTTCACCCGAAGCGCAAGACCAGTTGCGCGCGGTCGACGAGGTGCTCGAAACCCTCGAAGTCGACTCGCTGCCGCGCCTTACCGTGCTCAACAAGCTCGATCTGATCGAAGATCGTGCGGCGCTGATGCCGCTGTGGAAGATCGATCCTCACGCCATCCCGGTGTCGGTGCAGACCGGCGAGGGGCTGCCGGAGCTGTTCGCGGCGATCCAGAACCATCTGGCGGCGGTCGAGAACCGCGTCGAACTGCTGCTGCCGCACACCGCCGGCAACCTGCACGCCGAGATCCGTGCCAAGGCTACCGTGCTGTCGGAGTTCTACACCGAGGACGGCTGTCTGATGGAGATCCAGGCATCGCCAGCCCTGCTCGGCCGCCTGATGGCCGGCGGTGCCCAGGCGGTGCGCCGCGACGACGACGAACGCCCCACGCCCAAACCGGACCGGTGACGTTCGCGAGGACGCCGCCGAGCGGGAACCCTACTCGAGCACGACCAGCAGATCGTCGGCCTGCACCGCCTTGCCGACGTCGGTGCACAATTCGCGCACGACGCCGGCCACGGGAGCACGCACGACGGTCTCCATCTTCATCGCCTCGAGGGTCACCAGCGGATCGCCTTCGCCGACCTGTTCGCCTTCGCCGACGTGCAGCGAGATCACGCGCCCCGGCATCGGCGAACCGACCTGGCCGGGCTGGGCCGGGTCCGCGCGCCGCCGCGCTTCGACCTCGGAGACCAGCGAACGGTCGGCGACGACGACCTGGCGGTGTTGACCGTTGAGCTTGAAGTAGACGGTCACGTGACCTTCTTCGTCCGGTTCGCTGCGGGCCTCGAGCGACACGACCAGAGTCTTGCCCCGTTCGAGTTCGATCCACACTTCCTGCCCCATCTCGAGGCCGTAGAAGTAAACCGGCGTCGGCAGCAGGGAAACGTCGCTGCAGCGCTTGCGGAACGCGAAGTAGTCGTCGAGCACGCGCGGGTAGAGCGCGTAGCTGACGACGTCCCGCGGCTGCGGCTCGCGGTTCATGCGTTCGCGGCAGTGTGCGAGCGCCGCATCGAAGTCGAACGGCGCCATGCCGTCGCTCGGGCGGCCGGCCAACACGGGCAGCCCCTTCAGCACCGCCCGGCGCAGGTCCTCGGGGAAACCGCCCGGCGGACTGCCGAGCTGCCCCTGGAAGTAGGTCACGACGCTCTGCGGGAAATCCAGGCGACGGGCTTCGGCCAACAGCTTCTGGCGCGTGGCCGCCACCGAGTCGGCGAGCGTCGCCTGCATGTCGAGCAGGTCGTTCTGCACCAGAAAGATCGCAAAGTCGCCGACCATCTTGGACGACGGCGTCACCTTCGGGATGTCACCGACCAACTGGTTGACGACGGCGAACGCGTGGCGCACGTCGCTCCAGCGGTCGAGCAGCCCGAGCGAAGCGACCTGTGGGCGCAGGTTCGAGTACTGGCCGCCGGGAATCTCGTGGTAGTAAACCTCGCTGGTGCTGCTCTTCAGACCGCACTCGAACGGCGCGTAGTATTCGCGCACGGCATCCCAGTAGTCGGCCAGCGGTTGCATCGCCTTGTTGGTCAGACCGGTCTCGCGCTTGTCACCGCGCAACGCCGCGATCAGCGCGTTGACGCTCGGCTGCGAGGTCAGCCCCGCCATCGACGACAGCGCGGTGTCGACGATGTGCACGCCGCTGTCGATCGCCGCGATCAGCGTCGCGATGCCGTTGCCCGAGGTGTCATGGGTGTGCAGATGGATCGGTAGCTCGACCGTCTCGCGCAAACGCGTAATCAGCATGCGCGCCGCCTGCGGCCGCAACAAACCGGCCATGTCCTTGACGCACAGGATGTGTGCGCCGAGGTCTTCGATGCGCTTGGCGAGCTCGGTGTAGTAGTCGAGCGAGTACTTGGTGCGCGACGGGTTGTCGACGTCGCCGGTGTAGCACATCGCGACCTCGGCCAGCTTGCCGGTCTGCAACACGCGCTGCACCGACAACTGCATCGAATCGAGGTCGTTGAGGCTGTCGAACACGCGGAACACGTCGATGCCGGCGTGCGCGGCCTCGTCGATGAATCGCTCGACGACGTTGCGCGGGTAGCTCGTGTAGCCGACCGCATTGGCACCGCGCAGCAGCATCTGGTGCAACACGTTCGGGATCGCGTTCTTCAACTTCTGCAGACGATCCCACGGATCCTCGTTCAAGAACCGGTAGGCGACGTCGAAGGTGGCGCCTCCCCAGGTCTCGAACGAGAACAGTTGGTGGGCGATGTGCGCGGTCGCGGGCGCGATCGCCAGCATGT
Organism: bacterium; assembly: GCA_011051855.1. Classification (GTDB taxonomy): domain Bacteria; phylum Planctomycetota; class UBA1135; order UBA1135; family UBA2386. The sequence goes on from DRKG01000248.1 coordinate 9,451, forward strand.
CCTTGGTGCGCACGCGCGTCGCCAGCAGCGACTGGTGCGCATCGCGCATCGTGGTATCGGTGATCAACGGCTTGTGCTGCCGCTTGACCCACTCGACGACCTTGGCCGGGCCACCTTCGTCGAGGATGTTGGCGGTGCCGGGTGGCGGCGGGCCGTCGCCGACCGGCGGCAACGGCGGCGCCACGGCACTCGCCGGCGACAGCCGCTGCTCCGGACGAACGGTCGGGTGGCCGTTGACGACCACATCGGCGAGGTAGGTCAGGATCTTGGTCGCACGGTCCCGCCCGGGTTCGATCTCGAACAGCTCCGGCGTCTCGTCGAGGAATCGCGTCCAGGTCTCACCCCGCAAGAAGCTCGGGTGGCGCAGCACGTTGCCGAGGAAGGCCAGGTTGGTCTTGACCCCTCGGATGCGGAACTCACGTAGCGCGCGCCCCCCCTTCTGCGCGGCCTGCTCGAGCGTCTGCGCGTAGGTGATGCACTTGACCAGCAGCGAATCGTAGTGGCCGGACACGACCGTGCCGGCGAGGCCATCGCCGCCGTCGAGCCGCAGCCCGAAGCCGCCCGGCGCGCGGTAGGCCATGATCGTGCCGGTGTCCGGCAGAAACCCGTTCTGCGGATCCTCGGTGGTGATCCGGCACTGGATCGCGTAGCCGCGCGGGGCAACCGCGGATTGCTCGCCGAGGCCGACCTCGTCGCTGGCGAGCGGGTGGCCCTGCTCGACCAACAACTGCGCCTGCACCAGATCGATGCCGGTGATCTGCTCGGTGACGGTGTGTTCCACCTGCAGGCGCGGATTGACCTCGATGAAGTAGTGCCGGCCGTCGGCCACCAGGAACTCGATGGTGCCGGCGTTGTGGTAGCCGGCGTCTTTCGCCAACCGCAGCGAGTCGGCGAACAGCGCCTGGCGGGTTGCGTCCGGGAGGTTCGGCGCCGGCGCGACCTCGACGACCTTCTGGTGGCGGCGCTGCACCGAGCAGTCGCGTTCGCACAGGTGCACGACATCGCCGTAGCGGTCGCCGAGCACCTGCACCTCGATGTGCCGCACCTTCGGCAGGAACTTTTCGAGGAACACCACCGGGCTTCCGAACGCCGCCTGCGACTCGCTGCGCGCCTGCCGCAGCATCGCCGCCCGTTCCCGCCGCTGTTCGACCACTCGCCTGCCGCGCCCGCCACCGCCGTGGGCCGCCTTCCGGATGGTGGTGCCGTGCTCCGCGAAGAACTGCTCGGCCGCCGCCAGCGCCTCGGCCTCGTCGGCCGGCAGTTCGATCCCGGGCACCACCGGCACCGACAGCGCCTCGGCCGCCTTGCGCGCTTCGACCTTGTCCCCCAGCCGCTCGATCACCGCGGCCTCGGGCCCGATGAAGGCGATGCCCGCGGCCCGCACGGCCGCCGCGAACTCGTGGTTCTCGGACAGAAAGCCGTAACCCGGATGGATCGCATCGACGTTCGCCTGACGGGCGACCGCCAAGATCTCGTCGGCGCCCAGGTAGGCCTGCACCGCACCCTTGCCGCGGCCGATCAAGTAGCTCTCATCGGCCTTGTAGCGGTGCTGGTTGGTGGCGTCCTCGTCGCTGAAGACGGCAACGGTGCGCATGCCGAGTTCGGCACAGGCACGGAACACACGAATCGCGATCTCGCCGCGGTTCGCGCACAGAACCTTGTGAAACGGGCGGACTGGCATGGGCGGGCTGTGCCGAGCTTACCGGCGAAGGGAGGCGGAACGCCATGCCCCCGCGAGAAGCCGGCGCGCGCAGCGGCCGACGGCCGACGAGCCGCAGAAAACGCGGCTTCCTTTTGGCGCGGGTCGGCGGCTAGGATGCTGCCCCGGAATGGTTGTCTTGGCTCGATTCCGGATGCTGCTGCTCGCCACCGCCGGAGCTCTCGCCGGCTGCCAGTCCCTGCCGCGCAGCGTGACGATCGAAGCGGGCCAACCGACGACGCTGACGTGGATCCCGCACAACGGTCCGGAGCTGTCGTTGCGCAACGCGAGCTGCGGCCACGCCGCCGACGTCTACAGCACGGGCGCCGACCCAGGTTGCAAGGTCGTGCCCGACCACAAGCTGCAGAAGCTGCTCGACGTGTTCACCGCCGAGGAGCTGTTCGCACTCAGCCTGCCGGTCCCGCCGGGCAACGCCCGCGACGTGATGCGACTGGACCAGAGCGGCACGACCTGGTTCTGGGCGCGACGGGGCAGCTACACCGACCCGCGCGAACAGGCGTTCCTGAAGGTGCAGAACTACTTCCTCGCGCTCTACAACGACAGCACGGCCTACCACTCGGCCCCCGACGCCCTGCGGGGCAGCCACCCCAAGTTCCTCAGCGAGGAAGCGCTCGCCCGGCGCGAGGCCGAGTTATGGCGCTACTACGAACAGAAGCGGCGGCGGCAGGCCGCACGGGGCCGACGATGAGCGCAGCCATCCAGGCGCTGGCGATCATCCCGGTGCGCGTAGGCAGCCAGCGGCTGCCGGGCAAGGCGCTGCTCGCCGAAAGCGGCCAAGCCCTCTTCCTGCACACCTGCGACCAGGCCAGCAAAGCGCGCAACATCGACCTCGTCTGCGTCGCCACCGACGATGACCGGGTCGAAGCGGCCGCGCGCGCGAAGGGCTACGAGGTGGTGCGCACGAGTGCCGACTGCCGCACCGGCAGCGAGCGCTGCGCCGAAGCGGCGCGATCGTTCGACTGCCGTGCCGTGCTCGACATCCAAGGCGACTGGCCGGAGATCGCCGCAGCCGACCTCGAAGCGATCGTAGCCCAATTGCTCGCCGGCAACGCCGTCTGCAACACGCTGTGCTGCCGGCTGGACGACGAAGCCGCGATCGCCAATCCGAACGTCGTGAAACTGGTGCGCGGCCGCGACGGTCGGGCACTGTACTTCAGCCGCGAGCCGATCCCGCACGTGCGCCAGGGCTCCTTCGGCCGACTGCGCCACATCGGCGTCTACGGCTTCACGCGCGACACCTTGCTGCGCGTTCCCGACCTGCCGTCGAGCGGCCTGGCCGAGGCCGAGAGCCTCGAACAACTGCGCTTTCTCGAGAACGACATCCCGATCCACGTGCTCGACGCCCACGGCAGCCCGTGGGGCATCGAGACCCGTCGCGACTACGACGCCTTCCTGCACCGCCTGACCACCACGAACTCCTGAACCGCACCCCATGACCAAGTACCTGTTCGTCACCGGCGGCGTCGTTTCGTCACTCGGCAAGGGGCTGACCTCGGCAGCGATCGGCTGGATCCTCGAGCGCCATGGCCTGACGGTGTCGATGCAGAAGCTCGACCCCTACATCAACGTCGACCCGGGCACGATGTCGCCGTTCCAGCACGGCGAGGTCTACGTCACCGACGACG
>DRKG01000249.1 GCA_011051855.1 bacterium
AATGTGCCTTCATCCGGGGCTTTTTTCAGCCGAACGTTGAATGAGCCCCAAACCAGGCCTACTTTCCGCGACCTTCCGCCTCATGCTGCGCATCTCCAAGAAAGCCGACTACGCCGTGTTCCTGCTCGGCGCGATCGCCCGCGAGGGGGCCTTCCCCGGCGGCGAGGCGCCCGACCGCGTGGTCAGCGCCCAGGAGATCGCCAGCCAGGCCGGCCTCAACAAGAGCGTCGTCGCCAACCTGCTGAAGGAGTTCGCGCGCGACGGCCTGCTCGAGTCGGTGCGCGGCCTGCGCGGCGGCTACCGGCTGACCCTGGCCCCGGCGCAGATCACCCTCGGCCGCATCCTCGAGGTGGTCGAAGGCCCGTTCGTGCTGGTCGACTGCGTCGGCCACGAGGTCTCCGCCCCCGACGCCCAGGAGGACGAAGGCACGACGGCAGACGGGATCGGAGCAGACTGCGCCCTGATCTCGTTCTGCCCCAGCAAGCGCCCGATGCGCGTCGTGCACGAGCGCATCCAGCAGATGTTCGCCGAGATCCACCTCGACGAACTGTGTGCCCTCGCCACCGGCTGCGCCTCCGGCGGCGCGGCCCCACAACCGGAACACCTGCAACCGGAACACCTGCCCAATCCAACCCGATGAAGGTCCCGATCTACCTCGACTACAGCGCCACCACACCGTGCGATCCGCGCGTGGTCGAACGCATGCTGCCGTTCTTCAGCGACACGTTCGGCAACGCCGCCAGCCGCAGCCATGCGTTCGGCTGGGCCGCTGAAGCCGCCGTCGAGGAAGCTCGCTCGCAGGTGGCGCAACTGATCGGAGCGCACGAAAAGGAGATCATCTGGACCAGCGGTTCGACCGAGGCCAACAACCTCGCGATCAAAGGCGCAGCCGAGATGTATGCCCAGAAGGGCCGACACCTGATCACCGCGGTCACCGAGCACAAGGCCGTGCTCGACCCGATGAAGCACCTCGAGACCCGCGGCTACCGAATCACCTGGTTGCCGGTCGACGGCAGGGGCCACATCGACCTGCAGCAGCTCGAAGACGCGATCACCGACGAGACCGTGCTGGTGTCGCTGATGGCCGCCAACAACGAGGTCGGTACGCTGCACCCGCTGGCCGAGATCGGCGCGATCTGCAAACAGAAGGGCACGCTGTTCCACAGCGACGCGACCCAGATGGCCGGCAAGCTGCCGATCGACGTGATCGCCCACGACGTCGACCTGCTGTCGCTCAGCGCGCACAAGATGTACGGCCCGAAGGGCGTCGGCTGCCTCTACGTGCGCCGCAAGAACCCGCGCGTGCGTCTGACCGCGCAGCTCGACGGCGGCGGCCACGAGCGCGGCATGCGCTCGGGCACGCTCAACGTCACCGGTATCGTCGGCATGGGCGAAGCCGCACGCATCTGCCGCGAGGAGATGGCGACCGAAATCCCGCAGGTGCAGGCGCTGCGCGACCGCCTGCAGCAGCGCATCCTCGGCGAACTGCCGGACGCGGTCGTCAACGGCGACCCCGAGCAACGGCTGCCGCACCTGACCAACATCTCGTTCCCGTACGTCGAAGGCGAATCGTTGATCATGGGGATCAAGGAGATCGCAGTGTCGTCGGGCTCGGCGTGCACCTCGGCGAGCCTCGAACCCAGCTACGTGCTGAAGAACCTCGGGCTCGGTGACGAACTCGCCCACAGCTCGATCCGCTTCTCGCTCGGCCGCTTCACCACCGAAGAGGAGGTCGACTTCGCCGCCGACCGCGTCACCGGCGAGGTCAAGCGCCTGCGCGAGATGAGTCCGCTCTGGGAGATGGTCCAGGAGGGCGTCGACCTGAGCCAAGTCAAGTGGACCACACACTAACTGACAACGAACCATGGCCTACAGCGAAAAGGTCCTCGACCACTACCAGAACCCGCGCAACGTCGGCTCGCTCGACAAGGACGCGCAGGACGTCGGCACCGGCGTCGTCGGAGCGCCCGAGTGCGGCGACGTCATGAAGCTGCAGATCAAGGTCGACGACGGCGGCAAGATCGTCGACGCCAAGTTCAAGACCTACGGCTGCGGCTCGGCGATCGCGTCGTCCTCGCTCGCGACCGAATGGCTGAAGGGCACCACCGTCGACGCCGCCGCCCGGATCAAGAACACCCAGATCGTCGAAGAGCTGTCGCTGCCGCCGGTCAAGATCCACTGCTCGGTGCTGGCCGAGGACGCGATCAAGGCGGCGATCGACGACTGGAAGCGCAAGAACGGCAAGCTGCCCGCCGGCGGCGAGGAGCAGTCGTCGTGAGCGAGCAGCGGCAGGACGGGCAGCCGACCGCGCCGAAGCCGGGCCGCGGCGTGACCCTCACCGAGCGGGCGGCCAAGGAGATCCGACGGGTGATCGGCGAACAGAAGTTCGACCCCGAGAACACCTGGGTGCGCATCGGCGCCAAGGGCGGCGGCTGCTCCGGCTTCACCTACGTGCTCGATTTCGACCAGCAGGGCCCGACCGAGTTCGACCTTTCGTTCGAACAGCACGGCATCAAGATCGTCGTCGACAAGAAGAGCGAGTTCTTCATGGGCGGCACCGAGCTGGACTTCAACGACGGCCTGCTCGACCGCGGCTTCGTGTTCAAGAACCCGCAGGCGTCGGGGACCTGCGGCTGCGGCACCTCGTTCTCGGCCTGATCCAACCCGTGACCCACGTCCCCGCCCCCGACGCGTTCGCGGTCTTCGGCGTGCCCCGCACCCTCGATCTCGACGAACGCGAGCTCGAGCAGCGCTACCTGCGGCTGTCGCGCGAGTGCCACCCCGACCACAACCGCGCGCAGGACCACGACGACTGCATCGCCGTGCTGCAACGGGCGGCGGAGATCAACGACGCCTGGAACGTGCTGCGCGACCCGTGGCGGCGCGCCCGCGCGTTGCTCGAGGCCGAATCCCCGGGCGTGTTGGCGAAGAACCAGCGGCTCGATCCCGAGTTCCTCGGCGAAGCATTGGAGCTGGCCGAGGAGGTCGCCGCGGCCAACGGCGCGACCACGCACGAACTGCGCGAACGCCTCGCACGGTTGCTCGCCGCCGACTACGAAGCACTCGCGGCCGATCTGCGGAACGGCGACCTCGATGCTGCGGCCAAGCGCGTCCACCAGTCGCACTACCACCAGAAAGCGCTCGCCGATCTGGAGGCGAAGTCCTGACCATGTCCGACGCCCGACCCGACGCCTCACCCCGCGGCTCCGACCTCGTCATCGGCATCGACCTCGGCACCACCAACAGCCTCGCCGCCGTGCGCGCCGGCGGCACCGCCAGGGTGTTGCGCGGCCGCGACGCGGACCCGCTGACGCCGTCGATGGTCTGCTTCCTCCCGGACGGCCGCACGCTGGTCGGCGAAGAAGCCAAGGAGCTGCGCCTCGAGCATCCCGACCGCACGGTGTTCTCGGTCAAGCGTCTGATCGGTCGTTCGCTCGCCGACTGTCGCGACGACGTCGCCGCGTTGCCCTACCCGGTGGTCGCCGGCGAACGCGACCTGCCGCGCATCGCGATCGACGATCGCCGCTACTCGCCCGAGGCGGTTTCGGCGCTGGTGCTGAACAAGCTCAGGGCGACCGCCGAAGAGGCGCTCGGCCAGGAAGTCCGCAAGGCGGTGGTGACGGTGCCCGCATGGTTCGACGACGCACAGCGGCAGGCGACCAAGGATGCGGCGCAGCTCGCGGGGCTCGAGTGCCTGCGCATCCTCAACGAGCCGACTGCCGCCGCCCTCGCCTACGGCCTCGGCGGGGACCACGACGGCACCGTGCTCGTCTACGACCTCGGTGGCGGCACCTTCGACGTGTCGATCCTGCGCATCCAGGACGGCGTCTTCCGCGTGCTGGCGACCGCCGGGGACACCCACCTCGGCGGCGATGACTTCGACCAACTGCTGGTGCAGCGCATCCTGTCGCACCTGCCGACGCGCGCGGGGACCGAAGCCCCGTTCGTGCTGCAGGCGGTGCGCAGCGCCGCGGAAGGCCTGAAGATCCGCCTCAGTGAACAGGATCAGGCGACGCTCGCGCTCGACCTCGGCGAACGCGGCAACGTCGCGCTGACGGTCACCCGCGCGGAGTTCGAAGCCGCGATCGCGCCTTTGGTGCAGCGCACCCTCGACTGCGTCAAGGCGGCGGCCAAGGACGCCGGCTTGCAGCTGACCGAGATCGACGACGTGGTGTTGGTCGGCGGCAGCACGCGCGTGCCGTTGGTGCGCTCCCGGCTGGCGGCGCTGGTCGGCAAACCGCCGCACACCGAGGTCGATCCCGACCTCGCGGTCGCGCTCGGCGCCGCCATCCAAGCCGACGTGCTGGCCGGCAACGACCGCTCGCTGCTGCTGCTCGACGTGATCCCGTTGTCGCTCGGCATCGAGACGCTCGGCGGCGCGGTGCAGAAGCTGATCCTGCGCAACAGCACCATTCCGACCAGCGTCAGCGAGGAGTTCTCGACCGGCGTCGACAACCAGACCGCCGTCGACCTCGCCATCTACCAGGG
>DRKG01000250.1 GCA_011051855.1 bacterium
AACTACGTGGTCAGCCAGGGACTCGCCAACACCGTCTACCCGCAGGTGATTCCGGCCAGCGGCTCCGGCGGGGTCGCGATCCAGAACCGCAACGCGAACGCGTCGTTCCTCGGGCGCCCCGCCTACCGCATCGTGCTGGCGCAGCCGGCGATGGGCACGACCGACGACCGTTACGTGCACTACGAGGCGGAGCTGCTCGATGCGTCCGGCGCTCTGCTGGGCAGCTACCGCATCCTGTCGCACACCGCGTCCGAGCTGGTGCTGTCGCCGGAAGGCGGTCCGCTCGAGGTCGCGGCGACGCAGGCGCGCGTCGTCGCCAAGTTCTTCAAGATCGTGACCAACGGCGTCGAGGGCCTCGGCAGCACCTACGCAGGTGGGCAGGGTGGCCGCGTGCCGGTGGCCAACATCCGTTTCGGCTTCGCCTTCCACCAGAACCCGCAGGATCCGAATGCGCAGCGTTACCCGGCGACCCCGGGCACGTTCGCCTACGACCTGTCGGACCCGGCCGTGCAGGAGGCCGTGCGCGCGCTCGGCGCTCCGTTCGTGCAGTGGGACATCCTGTTCGACACGGCCTTCCGCTCGAATGCGCAGGACGTCCCGCCGGCGCTGAACCCCGAGACTCCGCTGCCGGAACTGCACTTCCTGCGCCTGCCCTTCCGCTTCTGACCTTTCCTCCGTTCCTTTGACCCCCGCGACTGATCCCGCCGGCCGGTGCCATCGGCCGGTTGCGTCAGCCACACGCACAATCCCTCCGTATTCCGATACCTACCCCCGTGGCCGGTGCTACCACCCGGGGAACGAAGCCGTCGGCCTCCCCCAGCCGGCACTGCAACGAAGGCTCCTGACATGATGAACGCGAACAACCGATCCTGGGCCAACCGAACCTGGGCGTGGCCGCTGGTCGTGGCCCTCGCCGCGTTGACGGCCTGTGACGGCCGCACGAAGGTGGGTCAACTCGGCCAAGATGGCCAGAACCCGCGCCTCGTCAGCGTCGAGATCGGCCGCTTGGTCGACATCTATTCCTACCAGCGCATCGACCCGAGCCAGGGTGACCGTCGTCTGCGTGAGAACCGCCGCATCGAGCTGGTCGCGAAGAACGTGGTCGTCAACGCGCAGATCACGACCCAGTCCCTGTTCGACGCTGCCGGCAATGCCGTCGCGACCGCCGATTACGAGTTCCTGCCGTTCGACAAGGCCGTCGGCCACGAGCAACTGCTGATTCTGTGGGATGATCGCGACAGCACCGACAATCCCGAGAAGGCGAGCTTCGACGCGGCGTTGCAGGCCGCGCAGTCGGGCCTGTCGCAACTGCCGGCAGCCTATCGCAACCAGAACACCCAGACCCGCCCGATCCCGATCGTGGCGCGCAATGCGGCGATCAAGCTGAACTTCTCCGGGCCGATCAACGTCGACGAGAGCTTCTTCACGGCCAATCCGGCGGCGGTGCAGTTGCTCGAGTTCAAGGGCGACCCCGACATCGTCGGCGCGGCCAACGCGTTCCGGATCCTGCCCTACCGCGTCGTCACCGGGGAGCGTTCGGTGGTGCTCGACACGACCATCCTCGCCGGGGAGGCCGACGGCGGGATCACCTCGCCGGGCATGCCGCTGTCGTCCGACAACGTGACCGCGAACATCCGCATCGCGATTCCGACGCGCGGTTCGGTGCTGCGTTCCTTCTACATCGACGCCGACGAGGTCGCGGAGCTGAATGGTCTCGACAGTGCCGGCCGTGACTCGGTCATCCGCGACTTTCGCTCCGGCAACCTGCTCGACGGCCAGGCCGGCCGCCTGACCGAGCCGGAGGCGCCGCAGTTGGTGGGGTCGATGGCGATGGGCATCATCGACGTCGACGTCGCCAACAACCGCATCCAGATCAACAAGCGCGGAATCGAAGTGCCGGTGCGCGGCCGCTACCCGTTCGTCGAAGGCGGCAAGCGGGCGAACGGCGTGCCGGCGGGGCCGCTTGGCGTGCCGACGCAACGGCCGCTGGCCCACGGCGACATCATCGAGCAGGAACTGGTCGTGCCCCTGTCGGACGGCACGTTCGAGAACGTCACCCTGCGCGCCGAGGTCCTGCTGAACGAGGCGATCGTCGCGGTCGACGGCGACCAGAACAACGGCCGTCCCGACCCCGGCATCACGCTCGCCGGGAACGATTCGGGTCAGGGGGAGACGATTCCGACCGTCTGGGTGAAGGTCGCCCCGATCGGTCCCCTGACCAACTCGGAAGGCGCGCCGATCTGGTTCACCAACGGCGGCTCGACGACCGTCGGCGCCGACTGCACGCTGCGCACCAGCTATGTCGAGAACGTGCCGTTCTCGAGTGGCGGCGGCCAGCTTTCGGACAGCGGCTGGCGCGGGCTGTTCCTGCGCATCGAGCCGAACACCGGGGTCACCGGCCAGGACGTCGATCCGAACGCGACGATTGCGCTCGAGTTCACCAAGCCGATGGACCTCGACCAGGTCGACAACTCCGCCAACTACCTGGTGACCAACATGTCGGTCGCGTTGGAGACGTTCACCGAGCAGATGAGTGACCCCAAGCGGGCGACCACGCGCATCGTGCCGACGCGCCTGACCGACCTGAACGGCGACGGCACCGTGTTGCGCCTGCAGCCGCCGATGGGCTTTGCCCACCAGGCCGGGCAGGCCGAGACCTACTGCGTGCACGTGCGCCTCGGCAGTGGTGGGGTCACCGACCTCGCCGGCCAGGGACTCGAGATCTACGGTGACATCGCCAACCCGCTGGATGCCTGGTCGGTGGACTTCACCCTCGACCCGGCCGCCAACAGCAACCTCGTCGGCTGGAAGATCTACGCCTTCGAGGCCGAGGACGAGGATGGCTCGCTGCCGGGTTCGGTCGACATGTTCGGCCAGTTCCGCCTCGAGAACGGCCGCCTCTACGGCGCCAGCGGCGTGCGCTTCTCGCGCTCGGCCAACAACAACAACCTGTCGACGATCAGCCGCATCGCGCGCGGTGAGTGCTGGGATTCGGGCGACCCGGCCGACCCGGTCGACAACCCGTTCGGCTACATCGGCACTCCGAACACGCCGAACCAGACGATTGCGCCAGCGCCTGGGCCCCCGTTGGGCGTGGTGCCGGTCGATGCCAACGGCGCACCGCACCCGGGGCTGCTGTACTGGGAGCCGCGCATGAGCGACCAGGTGACCCCACCGAACGTGCCCCAGGTCTACGAGTACTACCAGACGCAGCCGCAGAACACCGGCCGCGTGATCGAGCCGCTCAAGCCGCAGGGTTCGCGCGTGCAGATGCGCTACATCGAGGACGACTTCTCGCTGAGCTACACGCAGCCGTCGGAGTTCGCGCTCGACGTCGAGCAGCTCTACTGGTCGCCGTCGAACGACGAGACGATCCTGTACGACCACTTCGACCGCGTGTCGATGTCGCTCGGCCACGCTCGGACGCGGCCGGACGAGCGCTGGCTTTTGATCCTCGACCCGGCGGATCCGACGGTTTCGTGGTGCGTGATGGACTGCGCCAGCATGAACTCGAGCCTGTCGACGACCTTCAGCGAGAACGTGCTTGAGGGGTCGTCGCAGACGACGGTGTTCGAGGACGAGGTCTACACGATCAACCCGAACGAGGTCTTCCGCGATGGCGACAACGTCGCCTACGTGCCGTACCCGCGTTTCGACCGCAGCTACACCTGGCGGGATTCGCGCCTGATCACGGTCGACGGCAACGGCAACGTCATCGGCCTCGGGGGCGCCCAGAACCCGACCGCCAACGTGCCGAACGACGACACCACGGCGAACATCGACTCGCCGTGGATCGTCAGCCAGCCGGACCCCGAGTTCGCGCAGTTCGGCAGTGGTGTGTGGTGCCAGGATCCGGCCGACTTCGTCGGCACCAACCAGCGGGACCACGACCCGATCGCGTTGCCGCTCCTGGTCGACATCAAGGTCTTCCCGGATGATCCGGCCAACGTGCTCGCCCAGGGCGTGAACGCCTTCCAGATGGCGTTGCTCGGCTCGCCGACCAACTTCGCGGCCGGCAACCCGGGCGGCTACTACGATGCGATTCCGAGTGGCTGCGGCGGTCTCTACCCCGCTTGGTCGCGTTTGCGCGTGCAGGCTTCGGGTGGTTGGGACCTGATCAGCGGGGCCGAGATCCTGTTGGATCCGGCCAACGCGCTGACCGCCAACCAGCAGAACATCATCAAGGACGCCGCCGCCGGTCTGCTCGGTGGCAGCACCGTCACCGCCCTGTTCTCGACCGGCCCGGGCGACGGCATGCTCTACTGGGCGCGGGCCGACTTCGTGCGCAAGGTCTCGACCGTGACGTTCGGCTTCTTCGACACGCTGCAGCCGCAGCGCGCGGAGATCGTCGATCAGAACCAGTCGGTGATCGCCGAGAACGGCTTCCCGGACTGGCTGACCGTCAACCCGCTGCTGCGCATGACCGACGTGGTGGTGCAGGTCGATCCGCCGCAGACCCGTCAGCCCGCCGGCACCGGTGTGGTCGTCGAACTGCGCGGTTGCGAGACGTTCACCAACTCGTCGCGGCTCTACAACCCGGTGTTCGGCTCGACGGCCGACGACGCGTTCGATACCCGCGGCAACCTGTTGAACGCGAACTACGCGTGCGAGGCCTACCGCTACTCGACGGCGAACGTGGCGGCTGCGCCGCGCATCGCGGCCAGCGGTCTGACCCGCTACGTCACCGAGGATCAGTTGTCGGAGATCCGCGATCCGGCGACCGGCCTCTTGCCGCGGTTCTTGAACCCGCGATTGGTGATGACCAACAACGTCGACGTGTCGCCGGCGCTGTCGCCGTCGCTGCGCAGCATGAGCATCGTCTACCGCCTGGCGCCCGGGCAGTAGACGTCGGCTGGCCGGCTCAGCCAGATGGCTTGTGGAACGGGTCGCCTGCGGGCGGCCCGTTCGTCTTTTCGGGGCGGGATCGGGGCGCCCGTGCGTTCTCCCTGACCGGCCGGTACCATCCTGCGGCGCATGCGTGCAATCCCGATCCACCTGAGTCTCGCGCTGTTCTCTGCGCTGGCGGCCGGCTGCTGGGACCGAGGCCGGACCGTCGAGCCCTTGCAGGTGGACCGCACGTCGCCGGTGCTCGGCGATCCGGCGCGACCGGTGCTGCTGAACGACGCGCTGACGGTCTACTTCTCGGCGCCGATCCATCCCTTGAGCGTGACCGAGGACTCGGTGACGGTGCTCGACGAGGACGGCAACCTGGTGCCCGGGGAACTGCGCGTCGGCAGCAACTGGGTGGCATTCCATCCCGAGGTGCCGCTGTCGGCCGAGTTGCTCGATGGCTCCTTCCGACCCGGCGGGCACTACCACTTGCAACTCGCCGGCCATCCCCGCCCCGACTCGATCCGTTCGCGCGATGGCCGCTGGCTGGAACAGGTGGTGGCCTTCGACGTGTTCGTGGCGACGCGCGATCGGGCCCCGGCCGGATTGCCGTCGATCCTGCGGCCGCCGACCAGCGAGTTGCCGTTTTTTCTGCGCGGGTCGGAGGTGCCGCTGCCCGTGGCCGCCGATGCCCCCCGCTTGCCGCTGCACTTCTCGCTGCCGGTGCTGCCGACCACGGTGCGGCCCGAGGCCTTCGTCGTGCGTTTGCTGCAGGAACCGGTCGTCGAGTTGCGGCCGCGGGCGGTGCGCGTGCAGAACTCGCCACTGGATGCCTACCCGGGCTCGACGGTCGAATTGGAGCTCGGTGCGCTGCCGCAGCAGGTTTCCGGCGGCCAGCGCGCGCTCGTCGCGGGCGATTGGCTCAGCGTCGAACTGCGCCCGGACAGTGGCCTGTGCGACTACGGCGGGCAGCC
>DRKG01000251.1 GCA_011051855.1 bacterium
ACGCTCGCGGGCCTGATGATCTTCAGCGAGGACGCCGCGGCGACCGTGCTGCCACCGGGAACGGAACCGTCGGCGGCCGACCCCGCCGCCACGGCCGCGGCCGTCGCCACCGGCGAGCATCTGCGACCAACGGCGTCGACCGGCACGTTCCACCGCAGCGACACGGTGCGCACCGGCACCAGCGACCACGACCTGCCCGACACCACCGGCTGGACGTCGGGCGTGATCGAAGGCGACGTGCAGTTGCCGGTCTCGGTGCTCGACCGCCTCGGCGCGATGACGGTCATCGTCGAACCGATGCGCAATCCGTTCGGCACCGGCCCGGTGCCGAAAAAGATCATGCAACCGGTAGAACGCGGCCTCGGCACGCCGACCTTCCGGGTCGAGAACGTCGCCTTCTCCGAGTATCCCTACCGGGTGACGATCTACGCCGCCGGCCTCAACTGCACCGACAGCACGGTGATCGTCAACGAGGACCAACCGTGGCACGCGGTGCAACTGCAGATCACGCCGCCCGCGCCGTTCTCGGTGCTGCTGCGCGACCAAGACGCACGCCCGCACGTCGGTGTCGATCTGGTGATGCGCCCGGTCGGCCTGCCGCACGGCCGGCCGCGCCTCGCCGGCACCACCGACAACTTCGGTAGCGTGGTGTTCGAGGAAGTGCTCCAGGGCGCCTACGAGATCCGCGCCAGCGTGGCCGGGCAGCCGTTCGGCGAACCCGAGCAGATCACCGTGCAAGGCGGCCGCGTCAGCTACGGCCGCAAGATCCAGGGCCAGGGCCACGTGATGACGATCCCCCGCGGCGTGCCGCTGGACGTGCAGGTGCACGATGCGTTCGGCTACGGCATCGAAGGCTGCCGGGTGCTCGCGATCCGCACCGACACCCGGCGCGGCCGACCCTTCGAGGCAACGACCGACGGCCTCGGCAACGTGCGCTTCCCCCACCTCACACCCGGCACCTGGCAACTGACCGTCGAACGCCCGCAGTTCCAACGCGTCGACCGCCAGATCCACATCGCCGCCGACACGCCGCCGGAGCGCATGGCGATCAAGCTGGTGCGCGCACGCTCGCTGCGTTGACCGGCCGCGGCGGCCGCTCGGGCGCGCACGCAGTTCAGAGCATCGCGCCCATCACCTTCATCTCCATCGTCATCTTGCCCTCGCAGAACACCTGCGCGTTCATGCGGGCGAGGCGGCGGCCGCTGATCTTGTCGACGCTGCTGACGAAGTAGACGCGCGCCGGCGGCACGACCTGGCCGCGCACGCGCACCTCGTCGATGCCGGCGAGTCCGATCATCTGGTCGGTGGCCCACGTCTCCTGCTGCTTGATCAGGAACGTCGCGATCTGTGCGCCGCCTTCGATCATCAACACGCCCGGCATCAGCGGCCGGCCGGGGATGTGGCCCTTGGCCCACCACGGGTGCTCGCCCCAGTCCTTGTAGCCGACGGCGATGTTGCGCTCGCGATCGAGGTGCACGATGCCATCGAGCAACTGGAACAGGTCCGCCTGCGGCAGACAGCGGCGCAGCACCTCGTCGGGCACGACGTGCTGGCTGAGGTCGATGGTGGCGAGGTCGACGATCGGTTGTGCCATGACGAAGCGCAGCGTAGCGCGTGCCGATCGCCGAGTCCGCAGACAAACGCACTCCCCGGCGCGCTCCCGGATTCCTCGCACCGGGAGCACCGCTTCCTGCGGGGCTCGGGCTAGGAGTCTGGCTGTCTGTGGCGCAGACTCCTAGTCTCTCCCCACGTGCGGCGCATGCCTTGGTGGTTCTGGCTGATTCCGGTGGTCGCGACGGCCCTGTGGTGGCCGATCGGCCCGTACTACGCCAGCGATGACTTCCTGGCCGTGGCCTACGCCAGCGACGCGGACCGAGTGCTGTCCGACTTCGTCGGCCCTCAGTACAGCGCGACCGACGTGTGGCTGTTCTACCGCCCGCTCATCACCGCGAGCTTCTGGCTCGACCAGGTCGTCGGCGGTGTCTGGCCGCCGGTCGGCCACATCAGCAACGTGTTGGCCCACGGCGCCAGCGCGCTGCTGGCGGCACGGATCTTCCGGCGCTTCACCGGCGACGCGACCGCGGCCGCCGCCGCCTGCTTGTGGGCAGCGATGCCGAGCCACGTCGGCTCGATCGCGTGGCTCGTCGGCCGCGTCGACAGCCACACGACGGTCTGGTGCCTCCTGGCCATCTGGCTCTGGCTGCGCGGCAACGAAACCGGCCGCGACGGCGGCAGCCGGCGCTGGCCGGCCGTACTGGCGACGACCGCGGCGCTGATGAGCAAGGAACTGGCGATGGTCCTGCCACCGCTGCTGACCTGGCTCAGCACCCTCGCCACCGAAGGCCGGCCCGGCGACCGCCTGCGCGCCGCCGTGCACCGCACCTGGCCGCTGTGGCTGCTGCTCGGCGGTTACCTGTCGTGGCGCCTGCTCGTGCTCGGACGGTTCGGTGGCTACGACGCCAGCAACTACACCAGAGTCGGCGAGACGCTGGCCGGATTGGGCCACGTCCTGCTCGACATCCTGGTGCCGCTGCGCTGGATCGGCACGCCGCCCGCCGGGCTGGTCTCTGCCGACGTATTCCTGTGGGCGGCCGGTCTGCCCGCCGGCATCGCCTTGCTGCTGGCGCTGTGGCGCCGACCGCGCGTCGTGGGCGGCGCCGCCGTCGCGTTTCTGATCGCGCTCGCCCCGATGGCGTCGTTCCTCTGCGCCGCGCACAACCCGCACAACCTGCGTTACTACTACCTGCCGTCGGTCGCGTTGGCCGCGATGCTGGCCCTCGCCGGCCGCTGGCTGGTGCTGGCGCTGGCGCTTGCATGGCTGTGGCCTCTGCTCGCGGTGCGCAGCACCCAGCACGAGGCCGACCGCGCCGACGCGGCGATGCACTCCGAACTGCTGGCCACCGCCGACCGCATCCCGCCCGGACCCATGTTCGTCGCCGGCATGCCGCACGCGAACGCCCTGGGCACGGCCGTGCAACTGCACTTCGCAGTCGACCGCATGCTGCGGCCACCGTTCCGCGAGACCCCCGTCGCCCTGTATGCGTGGCGACCGCTGCTGACGGCGAGCGGAGCGCTGCGTCTGGGCGGTCCCGACGGCGACCCGTTCGCGCTGCCGCTCGGCACGACCTGGGCGTTCGCGGCCGATGGCTCGCTGCGCCCGGCACCACCACCGCCCGAATTGCCGGAACTGCCGGTGGCCGGCGACGACGACGGCGTGCTCGACCTGAGCACCGCACGGCTGTTGCCGTTGATCGACGACCACGCCGGGCGCTGCCGCCGCGGCGAGCCGTCCTTCGGGCTGACGACTCCGGGCGTGCACCCGATGGTCTTCCGCCTCACGCTGTTCACCGCCAGCGGCTACCTCTCCTGCGTCTGCGCGAACCACGCCCTGCCCGGCGAAGCCGACGGCCGGATCGACATCGCGCGCCTGTTCGGCGGCGACCCGGCGCGGCCGTTCCTCGGCCAGCCGCACACCCCGGCCGCGCAACTGGCGCTGCCGACCGGCCTCGACCTCGGCTCGGCACTGGTCGTGCCGACCACGATCGACGTCGACCCGGCGTTTCCGGTGCTGATCGAAGCCGGCCGCCTCGATCTCGCCGCGATGGCCTTCGTGCCGACCCACCGCGCCCGCCGCCTGCTGCGTTTCCGGTTCGACCGTAGCTACCCGGCGTGGGTGCGCCGCGCGCGCGGCGAGTAGCCACGCCCGCGTTGCCACGGCCGAGTCGGCGGCAGAACGGAACAAGTCGAGCCAGCCGGAATGCCGAAACCGGACTGGGTCGTGGCGGGCCGGCCGATGCGGAACGGCCCGCTCGGAGGTGGATCCTCCCGTGACCCTTCTTAGCCTTTGCCGCGCATCATGGGGTCCAACGCCGCCGAATCCACCACCGCCACCGCTACCACGACGAGCTACGCCGAGCGCAACGCCGCCTGGCTGCTCGCCGGCTTGATCGTGCTCGCGGCCGTGCTGCGCCTGCCGATGTTGGACCGGCCGGTCTGGTTCGACGAGGCGTGCATGTCGAGCCAGCGCATCGGCACGGTGCCGCAACTGCTGGCGACGCTCTACAAAGACATCCATCCGCCGCTGTTCGTCGCGTTCATGCACCTGTGGAACGGCTGGTTCGGCGACGGGGAGGTCATGCTGCGCATGCCGGCCTTGTTGACCGGCCTGTTCTGCATCCCGCTGACCTGGTGGACCGGCCAGCGGCTCGTCGGCCACACGGCATCGATGTGGGCCGCGGCGCTGCTGGCGCTGTCGCCAGTGCACGTCTGGTACTGCACCGAAGCGCGCCTCTACACGCCGATGGTGATGTGCACGCTGCTGGCGTTCGGCACCTTCGACCGGCTGCTCGCCGACGACGAACGACCGCGCCCGTGGCTGTGGCTGCTGCACCTGGGCAACGTGGCCGTCATGCTGGCCCTGCACTACTACCTGGCGGTGGTCGTGGCCGCCCTCGCCGGTCTCGCCCCTGTACTCGCCCGCGGCTTCACCGGGCGCGCCCGCGCCATCCTGGTCACGCACGGCATCGGCATCGTGCTGCTGGCCGGTTTCCTCTACGTCAAGCAGACGCTCGGCCAGTTCGAGACCAGCCAGGGCTACCTGCGCGCGCTGACCGTGCCCGGCCTGTGCGACTTCCTGTTCGGCTGGGCCTGGACCGGCAACACGCTGCAGAGCGATCCGTCGCCGCTGCTGCGGGGCCTCGGCCAGAGCCACTACTGGCTCGGGGTCAGTCTCGCGGTGCTCGGCGTGATCCACATCGCGCTGCACCGCCGGGATCGACCGCGCGGCGTGCTCGTTCCGTTCGGACTGCTGCTACTGCCGTGCTTCCTGCTCGGCTGCGCGTGGGTCGGTTACGGCCAGACCTACCTCGAACGCACGCTGATCCCGGCACTGCCGTTCCTGCTGCTGCTCGCCGGGGCCGGCATCACGTTCGTGCCCGGCCGCTTGGCGGACGTCGTCGGCGGCCTCGCGACCGGACTGGCGACGTTGTCGGTATTGGCGCTGCTGACCAGCTTCGACAGCCGGTGGACCGTCTACAAGCCGCATCCCGACTGGCGCGCCGCGGCGCGGTATCTCGGCCGCGAGATCGACACCGGCAACGCAGGCACGCCGGTGTTCACGTCGATGCCGAACCCGCGCTCGCTGAGCTACTACGACCCGCGCATCCAGGACAAGAAGAACCTGCGGGTCGATGTCTCACCCGAGCAGATCGGCGCCAAGGTCGGCAGGTTCCTCGGCGAGCGCATGGCCAAGCTGGCGCGCGAGACGTTCGCCGAGTTCGCCGCGCACAACCGCCGGCTCCTGGCCGACGCCAAGCTGATCGTGCGCCGCAGCCGGCCGAACCCGGCCGACCTCGACCTGCCCGACGCGCGGCCCGACGGCATCGTCTACTTGGTGCGCAACCAATGGCACCCACACCCATCGGTCGACGATTCGATCGAGCGACTCCTGCAACACCCCGACGTCGAGACCCTGCACACCGAACGGCTGCAGGGCGTCACGGTCTACAAGGTGCGCATCCACCCGTGAGCGACGGTGCCGACAGCCCGCAGCGCGCGGTCGAGCCCGAGATCACGGTGGTGGTCGCCTGCTACATGGAGGAAGGGCACCTACGCGATTCGATCGCCCAGTTGACGGCGACGCTCGAACAGATGGGACGTTCGCACGAACTGGTGTTCATCGAAGACAAGAGCACCGACGCCACCGCCGCGATCGTGCGCGAGCTGTGCGACGGCCACCCCCACCGCCGCGCCGTCTACCACCCGCAGAACGTCGGCCGAGGCGGCACCGTGGCCGAGGGCTTCCAACTGGCACGAGGACGCATCGTCGGCTTCCTCGACATCGATCTCGAAGTACACTGCCGGTATCTGCCGGACGTGATCCGCGCGATCGACGACGGCGCCGACGGCGCCACCGCCTACCGCCACTACCGAGTCGGCTGGCACCCTCATGCGTGGTTGCGGCACGTGCTCAGCCAGGGCTATCGCTGGCTGTTCCGGATGATGTTCGACGTGCCGTTCCGCGACCCCGAGACCGGCTTCAAGTTCTTCCGCCGCGACAAGATCCTGCCGGTGGTCGCGCGCACCGAGGACGTCGGCTGGTTCTGGGACAGCGAGATCATGATCCTCGCCCACGAAGCCGGCCTGCGCGTCGTCGAAGTGCCGACGCACTTCGAACGCCGCGCCGACAAGGCCTCGACGGTGCGCATCTGCCGCGACGTCTGGGCCTACCTGGTAGCGATCCGCAGGTTCCGCCGCCGCTGGCGCTCCGGCCGCAGCACCCGGTCCGCACCGCAGTGATCGGCAGCGGTCAGGCGTCGAGCGACGGCCCGTCGATGTCCGGGGTCAGGATCTCCTCGACGTCGAGTTCGCTGCAGACGCAGTCGACGCCGAGCAGGCGCGCGAGCGAGGGCGTCGTACGCTGCTCATCGCCGGAAACCCACTCCTTGACGTAGGTGCCGTGCTCGGTGACGACGCGCAGCTCCAACCGGTCGGACGCACGCCGGTCGAGCTGCAACACCCGCAACCGCCGCTCCCGTTCGAGGTCGGCGCGCCGGTGCGCCACCCGCTGCGGTGTGCGCTGCACGATCGCGCCGGCGAACGCGCGCACCGCCGCGAGCCGTTCGTCGGCGAGGTCTCCGTGCAGCGCAACCTCGGCCCGATAGACCTTGTCGAAGTGGGTCTCCTTCCAGTAGACGACCCGGGCGCGCTCGACCCGCTGGAACGGCGCCAGTTCGATGGCACCGGCCGCGCGATCTTCGATGTCGCGCCTCAGTTCTTCGAGGTCGACGTTCGGTCGCCGCGCTCCGACGACCTCGAACACGAACGGCCGCCCCTTGCCGAGCATCAACACGTCGATGTCCTCGCGACCGGCGCCGTGGAACTTGCCGGTCTTGGCCTGCATCGCCGGCAGGATCCGCCGCCCGATCAGTTCCTGCACCGATTCCCTGGTCAGCTTGCCGTAGCCCTCACACTGCGGGCAACCACGCCGCCGACGTCGATCGCCCTTGCACTTCGGACAATAGAAGATCGTCTGCGGCAACCCGCGCTGCAGCTTGCGGTAGCGAGATTCGAGCCACAGATTGCTGCGGGGACGAGGTCGAACGTCGGAGTCGGTCACCGGTCGCGTCATGTCACGACAGCAGACCTGAGCCGGCGGTCCGACACAAGCGCATCTCCAGCCGGGCGCGCGGCCCGCCGATCAGGGCCGCGCAGGCACGCCGGGGACCCGACTGCGCTTGCGCGGACCGCCGTGCTTGTGCTCGGTGCGCCGTTCGAGGAAGCGGCCGAGCAACCCGAAGAACTCCTTCGGCTGCAGCGGCGTCTGCACGAACGAGTGGATGTCGTACTTCGACTTGTCCACCGCCATGTCCTTGATGTTGAGCGGGTCGGTCAGCACGAACAGCTCCGACGACTGGTCGAACGACCGCAGGTGCTGGAGCAAGCGCACGGTCTCCTTTTCGCGCGGATCGACGCCGAGGAACACACAATCGAACATGCGCCCGCGCGCCTCGCTGATACCCGTGCGGCCGTGCCCGACGGTCACGTGGAACTCGTCGAACTGCTGCAGTCCGACCTTCACCTGGTCACGGATCAACGGGTCCTTGACGACGAGCAGCGCTTCCATGTGCGGCATATCGACTGTTCGGACAGCCGACGCGAGCTGCCGCCGTAAGGCGTCGATGGCAACGCGACTTGACCGCCGCCCGCGCTTGCGTTGTCGTGCGCCGGTGAACTATCTCGCCGGAGTCGACGAGGCCGGACTCGGCCCGATCCTGGGGCCGCTGGTCGTCTCGGGGGTCACGCTGGCCGGCCCCGAAGGCACCGCGCCCTGGCGGCTGCTGCAGCGCCACGTCAGCAAGCTCAAGCACAAGCAAGGCAAGGTGCGCGTCGCCGACAGCAAGAGAGTCCACCAGGGCCCGCACGGCCTGCGCCGGCTCGAAGAGACTGCGCTGGTGTTCTGGACGGCGCTGCACGGCGAGCCGCCGGCGACGCTCGGCGAGTGGCTGGTGGCGCTCGGCCACGACCTGGCCCCACTGCAACGATGCCCGTGGTACGAGGATCTCGACCTCGAACTGCCGCGCCGCGCCGACCGCGATTGGATCGCGCTGACCGGCGCACTGGTCGCCCGCACGCTGCAGAAAGGCGGCTGCGAGCTGCTCGACATCGCCGTGCGCGCGGTCGACGTCGAGGAGTGGAACCAACTGATCGCCGACACCGACAACAAGAGCAAAGCGCACTTCCACGCCTACGCGGAGGTGCTCGGCACCCTGCTGCTGCGACTGTTCGGGCGCCTACAAAGCGACGACCACGCCCACCTCATCGCCGACCGCTGCGGCGGCCGCATGCACTACCGCCACGACCTGCAGCGACTGTGTCCCGATGCGAACGTGACCGTGCTCGCCGAGGCTGCCGGCCTCTCGCGCTACCTGTTGGCACAACGGCAGCGCACCGTGCAGATCACGTTCGCCGAGCGCGCCGAAGACCGCGCCTTCCCGACTGCGCTGGCCAGTTGCTGCGCCAAGTACCTGCGCGAACTGATGGTCGAGTGCCTGAACCGCTGGTTCCGCAGGCAGGTTCCCGACCTGAAGCCGACCGCCGGCTACTACGTCGACGGCCACCGCTTCCTCGCCGACGTGGCTCCGCAGATCGAATCGTTGCAGTTGCCCCGCCATCGGCTGGTGCGAGTGCGTTGAGCAGGCCCGAACGCGATCAGGAGCCGGCGCCCACGAAGCCCTCGTCTTCGAGCAGATCCTCGCCGTGTGCCGCCGCCACCGCGAGCTGGTCGCAGCGTTCGTTCTCCGGATCGCCGGCGTGCCCCTTCACCCAGTGCCAGCTCACCCGATGCTCACCGAGAGCCGCCAGCAGCCGCCGCCACAGATCCTGATTCTTCACTGGTTGCTTCGACGCCGTCTTCCAGCCACGTCGCTGCCAGCCGCTGAGCCAACCCTTGTTCATCGCGTTGACCACGTAGGTCGAATCCGAATGCAACGCGACCTCACACGGCCGACTCAGCGCTTCGAGGCCGACGATCGCCCCGAGCAGCTCCATGCGGTTGTTGGTCGTCAGCCGGTAGCCCGCCGACAGTTCGCGGCGGTGCTCGCCGAACAACAGCACGGTGCCGTAGCCACCGGGCCCGGGATTGCCGAGGCACGCGCCGTCGCTGTAGATCGTTACCTGGTCGAACGTCACGGAGAGCAGGTTGCGGCCCCAGCAGAGCCAGCACAACCATCCGCAAGGCAAGTTCCACGCTCCGCCGCGAGGAATCGCCGCGGCACCCCGCTCACTGCTCGGTCATCGCCGCAGGCACCACGACGGGCGGGAACGAATCCGGCGACGCCATCGACAACAACCGCCCCCAAGGTTCGCCAACGTCGCCGCGCAGCAAGGCGCCCTTCTTCAGGTAGCGGTAGATCTCGGCGTAGGTCTGCACCTCGGTCGGCGACGTGCGCCGCTGGATGTGCCACGGCCGCAGGTCGTCGGGGTGCTGCAGCCCGGCCGCCCCGAGCGTCTCGAGGAACGCGTGCACTGTCGCCTCCTGGTAACGCGCGACCCGCTCGGTCTTGTGCGTGACGACCAAGCCGTGCATCAGGTGCCGGTTCTGCGTGGCGACCCCGACCGGGCATTCGTTGGAGTTGCAGCGCAACGCCTGGATGCAGCCGAGTGCGAACATGAACCCGCGAGCGGCGTTGCACAGATCGGCGCCCGCCGCGATGCGCTGTGCGATCTGGAAGCCGGTGACGATCTTGCCGGAGGCGATGATGCGGATCTGCTGGCGCAGCCCGAAGCCCTCGAGCGCGTTGTGCACGAACACGATGCCGTCGGTCAGCGGGGTGCCGAGCGAGTTCGAGAACTCGAGCGGCGCGGCACCGGTGCCGCCTTCACCGCCATCGACGGTGATGAAGTCCGGCACGATGCCGGTGGCGCGCATCGCCTTGCAGATGCCGAGGAACTCCGACCGATGGCCGACGCACAGTTTGAAGCCGACCGGCTTGCCGGACACATCGCGCAGGCGCGCGACGAACTCCAGCAGCCCGCGCGGGGTCGAAAACGCGGTGTGGTATGGCGGTGACAGCACGTCTTTGCCCGCCTCGACGCCGCGGATCTCGGCGATCTCCTCACTGACCTTCGCGCCGGGCAAGATGCCGCCGTGGCCGGGCTTGGCCCCCTGCGACAGCTTGATCTCGATCATCTTGACGTTCGGCAGTGCCGCCTTCTCGGCGAACTGGTCGACGTCGAACGAGCCGTCCGCAGCGCGGCAGCCGAAGTAGCCGGTGCCGAGTTGCCAGACCAGATCGCCGCCCGGTTCGAGGTGATAGCGGCTGATCCCGCCCTCACCGGTGTTGTGATAGAAAC
>DRKG01000252.1 GCA_011051855.1 bacterium
GCGAACGGCCTGCAGCCCGGGTAGTGCGCCACGGTGGCGGTTCTCCCGGCTTTGCGGGCTGCACCCTGCGGCCGGCCGGTCGCGGCAGGAATGGCCGCGGCGGCGTTGTTTCCGAACCGCCGGTCGGGCACCGTGCATGTATGAGCGTGCCCGTTCGCAAGACCTACAAGCTGTTCGTCGGCGGCAAGTTCCCGCGCAGTGAGTCGGGGCGTGTCTACCAACCGGCGGGCAATCAGGGCGTCAACGTCGTGCGGGCTTCCCGCAAGGACGTGCGCGATACCGTGCTCGCGGCCCGCAAGGGGCTTGCGACGTGGAGCCGGTGCGCGGCTTATCTGCGCGGGCAGATCCTGTATCGCCTCGCCGAGATGTTGGCCTCGCGGCGCGAGGCGATGGTTACGGAACTGCGGCTCGGTGGCGCGACGGCGGCTGCCGCCAACAAGGAACTCGACACGGCGATCTCGCTGACCGTGTGGTACGCCGGCTTGTGCGACAAGGTGCAGAGCCTGCTCGGCGGCCAGAACGCGGTGCAGGGGCCGTTCTTCAACTTCTCGACCGTCGAGCCGACCGGGGTCGTCGGCGTGGTTGCGCCGTCGGAGCCGGCGCTGGTCGGCACGCTCGCGCTCTCGTTGCCGTTGCTCGTCGGTGGCAACGCGGTGGTCGCGGCAGTGTCCGAGGCGTCGCCGTTCGCCGGGCTGGCGCTCGGTGAGGTCGCCGCGTCGAGCGATGTGCCGGCGGGTGCGTTGAATCTGTTGAGCGGGGCGCGCGACGAACTCGCCGAGCAGCTCGCGCGCCATCGCGATGTCGACGGCCTGCTGGTGGCCGGGGCTCCGTCGGCGTCGATCTCGAAGGCGGGCGCCGACAGCGTCAAGCGCATCCGGTTCTGCGAGCTGCCGAAGGCGCATTGGCGGCGGCCCGACAAGCTGCGAACGCTTGCGTGGGTCGAGCCGTTCGTCGAGGTCAAGACGCTGTGGCACCCGGTGGCTCCCTGAGATGCGCCATCATCCGGCACGTTTGATCGCGAAGAAGCGCGACGGGCTCGCGCTGAGCCGGGAGGAGATCGAGGACCTGATCGCTGGGGTCGTCGACGGTTCGCTCGGCGATGCGCAGCTCGGCGCCTTGTTGATGGCCGTCTGCTGCAACGGCATGACCGCCGAGGAGACCGTCGCGTTGACGTTGGCGATGCGCGACTCGGGGGTGGTGTTGCGGCACGAGCAGGTGGCGCGCCCGAAGATCGACAAGCACTCGACCGGCGGGGTCGGCGACAAAGTAAGCCTGCTGCTGGCGCCGTTGGTCGCGGCGGCGGGCGTTGCCGTGCCGATGGTCAGCGGCCGTGGCCTCGGGCACACCGGCGGCACCATCGACAAGCTGCAATCGCTGCCGGGCTACCGCACGGATCTGTCGTTGGCCCGTTTCGGCGAGGTGCTCGAACGCTGCGGATACGCGATGCTGCAGCCGAACGAACGGCTGGCGCCGGCCGATCGCCGCATGTACGCGACCCGCGACATCAGCGGCACCGTCGAGAGCATCCCGCTGATTACCAGTTCGATCCTGTCGAAGAAACTGGCCGAAGGCATCGACGGGCTGGTCATGGACGTGAAGTGCGGGCGGGCGGCCTTCTTGCAGGAGGAGCACGATGCCGTGCAGTTGATGGACGCGCTGGTCGCGACCGGAGGCGCACTCGGCATTCCGGTGCACGCGCTGGTGACGGACATGGACCATCCGTTGGGCCTGGCGATCGGCAATGCGCTCGAGGTGCGGGAAGTGCTGCGCGCGCTGGATGGTGATTGTCCGGACGACCTGCGCGAGGTCACGTTGGCGCTGGCGACCGAGATGCTGCTGTTGGCCTCTGCCGCGCGGGACGCAGCGGCCGCGCGGGCGACGCTGCAGCGGCTGTGGCAGGACGGCATCGTGCGCGACGTGTTCCGGCAGAACCTCGAGCTGCAGGGCGGCGATCCCGGTGTGCTCGACGATCACGAGCTGCTCGGTCGGGCGCCGTATGTCTTGGCGGTCGAGGCCGGGCGTTCGGGCTTCGTCGTCGATGTCGATCCGCTGCAACTCGGCCAGATCGTCGTCGACCTGGGCGGCGGCCGCCGCCAGCCGGACGACCGGATCGACCCTTTGGTCGGCATCGAACTCTGTCGCGTGCTCGGCGACGAGGTGCGCGCCGGCGATGTCCTCGCGATGGTGCACGCCGGAACCGAACGTGAGGCCCACGACGCGGCGGCGCGGATCGCTGGGGCCATGCCGATCGGCGGGGAACGCCGGCAGCGTGGTGCTTGGATCAAGCGCCGTTCGGGCGCGTGATCCGAGGGCGGTACGGAGTCTTCACTCGGCCAACGCACTGCCGCAGTAGCGACAATAGCCGGCGTGGGGATCGCGTTCGCGTCGGGCGCACGATCGGCAGGAGCGGCCGCCGAGCCGTCCGGTGAGGCGCTCGGCGGTGAACTCCGAACTGACGATGCCCGTCGGCACCGCCAGCGTGCCCCAGCCGAGCAGCATCATCATCGATGCGATGAACCGACCGACATCGGTGCGCGGGGTGACATCACCGAAACCGACCGTGGTCATCGTCGTGATCGCCCAGTAGACGCCGATCGGAATGCTGGTGAAGCCGTTGGCGGGACCTTCGACGACGTACATCAGCGTGCCGATGATCAGCACCACCAGCACGACGAAGAACAGGAACACGAAGATCTTGTGGCGTGACGCCCGCAGCGCGGCCCCGAGGGCGCCGAACTCGTTGACGAACTTGCCGAGCCGCAGGATGCGGAAGATGCGCAGCAGGCGCAGCACGCGCACGTCGATCAGCACGTGCACGGCGGGTGCGACCAGTGCCACGTAGGTCGGCAGCAACGCCAGCAGGTCGACGACGCCGAAGAAGCTGCGCGCGTAGCGGATGCGCCGTTCGACGCACCACAGGCGGGCGAGGTACTCGATGGTGAACAGCACCGTGAACAACC
>DRKG01000253.1 GCA_011051855.1 bacterium
CGCCGACCTGACCGGCAACCCGCCGGCGGACTGGGACGCCCGCCGCGTGCAGGGCTACTTCGTCTGGGCGTTCTTCGTGGTCGCGGAGTTGCGCGGCACGAACCGAGCACTCGAGGCCGCACTCGACGCCGTCTTCGCGAGCGAGCTGTCCGTGCACGGCGCACCACCGTTCCGGGCGGTGCCCGCCGATGGAGCTGTGCGCGAAGAGCTGCTCGAGGCATACCTCGGGGCGATGGAACGGCTCGACGACTGACGCTCACGGCCGGGCGAACCAGCGCGTATGGTGCCCACATGACTCCCTCCCGCCGCGTTCCGTTCCTCGCCACGGTGTTCGCGCTCGCCGGCTGGCTGCCCGGCCAGAGCCACGCCGAGATAGCCGAGCGAATCCTCGCCGAAGGCACCGAGAACAGCCGCGTGATGCAGTTCCAGGACGAGCTGTGTCACGACATCGGCAGCCGACTGACCGGCTCGCTGGCGTTCGACCGCGCCGCCGACTGGGCACTCCAGCACTTCCGCGCCATGGGACTCGACGCCAGGCTGGTGCCCTGGGGCGAATGGAAGACCGGCTGGGATCGCGAGCAATGGATGGGGCGCATGCTCGAGCCGACGCCGCTCGAGCTGCAGGTCGCCTGCCCGGCGTGGACCGGTAGCACCCGCGGCATCGCGCGCGGCACGCTGGTGCCGATGCCCGAGGACGCCGACGACCTCGCTGCACTGCGCGAACGGCTGGCGGGAGAAGGCGCGTTCTGGCTCTACGGCGCGCTGCCGGGCGGTGAGTTGCGCAACGAGGTCGAGGCCCTGCTCGATCGCGACGACGTGCACGGCATCGTGCAATCGGCCACCAGCACCCATTGGAACGACCGCCGCTACCCAAACCAGATCCGCGTGTTCGGCAAGCGCAACGGCGGCCTGATGCCCTACGAGCAGCGGCAGCGCTGGGCGCAGGCGGTCGTGCGCGACGACCAGTGCGAGCAGATCGAAGCAGCACTCGCCGGCGAGCGACCGGTGGTCGTCGAGTTCGAACTGCGCAACCGCTACCGCAAGGGCCCGATCGTGCTCAACAACGTGGTCGCCGATCTGGTCGGGACCGAGTTCCCAGACGAATACGTGGTCGTCTGCGCACACCTCGACAGTTGGCACCAGGCAACCGGCGCGACCGACAACGGCACCGGCACCTGCTCGACGCTCGAAGTGGCCCGCATCCTGACCAGCATCGGACTCGAGCCCAAGCGCACGATCCGCTTCATCCTCTGGGGCGGTGAAGAGCAGGGACTGCTCGGTTCGCGGCAGTACGTGGTGCAGAACCGCACGCGCATGCACAAGGTATCGGCGGTCTTCAACCACGACAGCGGCACCAACTGGGCCTACGCGCTGACCGTCGCCGCGTCCCACCAGGCCGACTTCGAGGCGATCATCGCGCCGTTGACCGCGGGGCTCGAACCGCCGCGCGCCGAACACGACGGACCGGTGTTCTCGCTCAAGGTGACCGACGTGATGAAGCCGGCAGGCGGCGGCTCCGACCACGCATCGTTCGCGGCCGTCGGCGTGCCGGCGTTCAGTTGGCTGCTCAAGGGCCACGTGCCCTACGGCCGCGGCTGGCACAGCCAGTGGGACACCTGGTCGATCGTCGTGCCGGAGTTCCAGCGCCACAATGCGACCGTCTTCGCGGTGATCGCGGCCGGAGTCGCCAACCTCGACCACATGCTGTCGCGCAAGGGTGTCGAGCGCGCCACGCCGGGTGGCCGCCGCAGCCGCGTCGACGCCAGACTGATCGTCGAGACCTGGCTCGGCGTCGAACTCGACGGCACCACGATCACCTCGGTCAGCAAGGGCAGCATCGGCGAGCGCGCCCGGCTGCTGGCGCAGGACCGGGTGCTCGAAGTGGTCGGCGAAGCCGTCGCCGACACCAAGGAGCTGCTCGCCGCGCTGCGCAAGGCGGCCGCGGACGCGCGCGAAGTGACCTTCATCGTGCTGCGCAACGGGCAGCGCACCGAGATCCACGTGCGTCCGTAGCGCGGAACGGTCGATAGGAGCCCCGTGGCCAAGCCTTCCCCGATCACGTTCCACGTCCCGGCCAGCACCGCAAACCTCGGCCCGGGCTACGGCGTCGTCGGTCTCGCGCTCGATCTGCCGCTCGGGATCACCGTCGAAGCGCGCAGCGACGGCGAGATCGTCGTCGACCGTCGGGACGACCCATCCGCCCACCGGGAGGACCTCCGCCACGATCCCGTGGTGCGCGGACTGCGGCGCGGTGCCGAACTGTTCGACGTGTCGTTGGCGAAGGGCTGCTCGGTGCGGGTCGAGGGCACGATCCCGCGCGGCACCGGCATGGGCACGATCTCGGCCGGCTACGCCGCCGGCCTGAGCATCGCGGCGCGCCTCGCCCGCAAGAAGCCGACCCCCGGCGCGGTGCTCGACGCGCTGGTGCCGCTCGGCGGCGACCCGGCCCACGGCGCCGCCGCCCTGCTCGGCGGCCTGACCGCGACCGCGCAACTGTCGCTCCCGCACGAGCGCGAGATCCGCCACCAGCCGCTGCCGCTGCCGATCCACGCCGACTGGCACTACGTGATCGCCCTGCCCGACATCCAGATGGGCACCGCCGACACCAAGCGCGTGCTGCCGCCGACCCTGCCGCACGCGGCCACCCGCCGCAGCACCGGCCGCACCCTCGGCGTACTGCGGGCGCTCGCCGAAGCCGACGAGGAACTGCTGCGCGAATGCCTGCTCGACGAAGTGCACCTGCCCTACCGCCGCCGCCTCGTGCCCGGGCTGGAAGACGCACTGGTCGCCGCCGTCGACGCCGGCGCCGCCGGCGCGACCATCTGCGGCCACGGCCCCGGCCTGATCGCCTTCACCACCGTGTCCGGCCGCGTCTCCGAGATCGCCAGGGCGTTCGTGCAGGCGTTCGGCCGCGCCGACCGCGAGGCGACCACTCTGACCCTACAGACCGCCTTCTACGGCGCCCTGCCGCTGCCCTCGAAGTAGCCGGCTCGGACTTGCGCAGGCCACGCCGGCTGGATAGCCTGCCCCGCCCTTGCCCCTCATCGCCCACGCGATGATCGGTCGGGCCGTTAACTCAGTTGGCTAGAGTGCGATCGTCACAAGGTCGAAGTCGCTGGTTCGAATCCAGCACGGCCCACCACCTTGCGCAGTAGGGCAGCCCTTCGTCATTGGGGCCTTCGTCATCGGGGCTTTCGTCTTCGGGGCGCGGAGCGAACGGACGCCCGCCCCCCCCGTGCACGATCCGGGCCGCCATGGCACGATCTCCACACCTCGTGCCTCTTCGAATCCCGTCCCTTGCCCTTCGATCCATGCGAACCCTACGCGCCCTGCCTCCCACCGTGGCCCTGCTCGCCACTCTCCTGGCGTCTTCGCTGACCGCGCAGACGTCTGCCAGCGCCGCCATCGAACTCACCGTGCAGGTGCAACAGAACCCGCCGGCGGTCACGTTCCAGTGGCCCGCGTCGACGACTGCACTGCAGTACGCGGTGCGCCGGCGAGCCTTCGGTGCTTCGACCTGGGGCAACTTCCAGTGGGTGCCGGGCGGCGGCAGCGCGACGAGTTGGACCGACGCGACGGTGCAGATCGGGGAACGCTACGAGTATTGGTTCACGCGCACCGGCAGCCCGATCGCCCAGGGGTTCGCGACGGTCGGCATCGAAGCCCTGCCGATCGAGGATCGCGGCTTTCTGATCCTGATCGTCGACAACACCCACACGACAGCGCTCGCCG
>DRKG01000254.1 GCA_011051855.1 bacterium
GTACGAACGCCTGCCCTTCGATCTCGGCCTTGACCTCGTCGACCAGCACCGCCAGCATCGCTTCGGGACCAACTGCCACGAGCGCCGCCAACTCGCTCCATGGCGCAACTTGCTGCGGAACCGCCGGCAAAGCGCCCGGAACGAGTTCACGCGTGACTCCATCGACGACCGCGATCCCACCTGGAGCGAGGGCGCCGTTCTCGAAACGCCCCTGCGCCAACACCGTGCCGTTTCGGTCGCGGGCCTCGAACACGCCGTTCGGCATGCCGTTGCGCAATCCGCAGTAGAACCGCAGCCTGGCGTTCTCGTGGTAGCTCGCCCACCGCCCGGCCGGGGTGCCGTTCACCCGCAGGCCGACTCGCCGCACGCGGTCGCTGTCCGGCCACACCTCGCGCACTGGTTGCACGCCCGGCTTGCTGCCGTAATCCTGCAGCCGACTCGAACCGTCCCGGCTCCAGACCTGCCACACGCCGACACGATCCCCGCGGTAGTAGAGCCCCTCGGCTTTCGGACGCCCGCCCGCGTAATAGAAATGCCACAGGCCCGACTGTTTGCCGGCGTCGTACTGGCCGGCCATCCTGACCGCACCGTCCGGCCCGTAGAACGTCCACGGACCGTCTTCGAAGTCGGCGACATAACTGCCGCGCGCCTGCGGCAATTGGTCCTCGTACTTGTAGATCCACAGTCCGGTGCGCAGTCCGCGCTCGTCGTAGCTACCCGACCGCATCTCGTTGCCGTTCTCGTAGTAGAAGGTCCACGGCCCATACTGGCGATCATCCTTGTAGGCACCCCTCGCCAGCGGCCGCCCCGACTCGTAGGACAGGATCCACTCGCCGGTCTGCTTGTCCCCCATCAGCTTGCCGCGCGACTTCGGCAGACCGTTCGGCCACAGCTCGGTGTAGTCGATCAACTGCCGGAAGAGGAACTTGCACGAACCCAGAAGCGCCAGCGGCACCGCGAACGTCAGCAGGAACGGGGTCTTCATAATGGCTCTCGGTTACCGTGAGGAGAACGTTCGAGTATCGCGCCGGCCCGCAACGACCGCCACCACGGATACGTTGCAGTGCGGATCCCGATCGCGACCCTGATTCGGAACGCCCGCCCAGCTCATGAAGGTCCACCTCCTCGTCACGCTCTCAGCGCTCGGTCTGACCCTGGCCGCCGCCAGTTGCTCGTCCGGGCTCGGCAACAACCTGCCGGCATCCCCCGAGAAGGAAACCAGCAACGCCAGCACCAACCTGCCGGTAGGGCTCGATATCGGCGTCGCGTTGGCCGACCCGGCGCAGGAGGCGGTTGCGGCCGGAGTGGTCGTTCCGCCCGTCGGGGGCTTCGCGCAGCGCGATGTGGTGCTGGTCGCGTTCACGACCGCCGACGACGCGAACGGCATCAGCCGCGACACCGTCACCGACGGCAACGGCGCCAAGGACGTGTTCGTGGCCGCGATCTGTGCACAGGACGTCGACCGGAACGCGTTCAGCCAGTCGCTGGCGGGCAAGTTCCGCCACCCGCGCTGCGTGACCTGCCACAGCATGCAGAGCCCGACGACGACGGCGTTCGTGTCGGCGGCCGCCGCGCAAGGCCAACCGCATGCCGGCCCGCCGCCGGGCGCGACCTTTCCCAACAACGACCCCGCGACCTGCGCGCCGTGCCACGTCGAGAGCACCGCGTTTCCGGTCGTCGGCTGGCAGGCACCGGCGGTCACCTTCGATCTGCGCGGCGAATCGGTGGCGGCCCTGGCGGCCCGCGCACAGGTGCCGCCGACCGGCGACCTCGAACACTTCGTCAGCGATGCGCGGGTGCTGTGGGCGCTCGACTCCGGCATCCTGCCGACTGTCGGTGGCCGCAACGGCATCGCCGACGACGACCACGACGGCATCGACGAACCCTCGGATACCGACGGCACGCCGCGCACGGTGCCGGGTGGCTCCGAGGTGTTCATCCAGCAGATCCAGGACTGGCAGAACGCGGGCTTCCCGGTGACGGCGGCCGACGCGGTGTGCGACCTGACACTGGCATCGCGCGCGAACGGCTCGGCGGCAGCCGGTGACGGGGCCTCGACGCGCCCTCAGGTAGTGTTCGTTCCGAACGGTGGCTTCAGCAATCCCGGCGACACGATCGGCACGCTCTACATCGCCTACCAGTCGGACGCTACCGACCTCGTCGCCGGCGACGGCAACGCTGCGAGTGACGTGTTCCGCACCGCCGTCGACCTGGTGATGCTGAACGACGGCAACGGCACGCTCGACCTGCAGGTGAACGGCAACGCGACGCTGGTCAGCGCGCGGAACGGCACCACTTCCGTCGGCAACGCCGCCGCGAACGCGCCCTCGATCGGCGGCAGCAACGGCGAGATCGTCGCGTTCGTGTCCGACGCAACGGACCTCGTCGCCGGCTTCACCGCCGGCTCCGGCAGCGATGTCTACGTGCGCACCATCGGCAGCAACACGACGGTGCTGGTCAGTCACTCGAGCAGCAACATCGCGACCGGCAGCAACGGTGCAAGCCTGGCTCCCGCAGTCGACGCGACCGGCACCGTGGTCGCGTTCGAGTCCGACGCGTCCGACCTGATCGCCGACGATACCAACGGGGTGCGCGACGTGTTCTACGCGGATATCAGCGGTAGCGCGCCATTCACCCGCGTGCGCGCCAGCGTGACCTCGACCGGCACCCAGGGCAGCGGTGGTGCCAGCGGCGACGCCAGCGTGCAGGTCAGCGGCAGCCGCACGTTCGTCGTGTTCGAATCCGACAAGACCGACCTGGCTCCATCGCTCGGCGCCACCACCAACGTCTACCTCTACGACAGCGACACCGGCTCGACGGTGCTGCTCAACCAACTGCGGTCGCCCAACCTCGCCGCGATCGGCGACGGCCCGGCACGCAACCCGGTGATCGGTCCCGATGGCGCAACGGTTGCCTTTGAATCCGATGCGACCAACATCGACGTGCTGCGCGACGACGGCAACAACGTCACCGACGTGTTCCTGGTCGAGACCGCGCGCGTGCTCGCCGGCAGCGTGCTGCCCTATCGCTTCAGCCTGACGACACGAGAAGCGACCGACGCCGACGGCCCGTCGACGAATCCGCAGTTTGGCTCCTTCGCCACCACCAGCAACACCTACTCGGTCGGCTTCGCCGTCTACCGAACCGACGCGACCAATCTCGGCACGTCCGACACGACCGACTTGATGGTCGCGTTCCTCGACGAGAAGTCCGGCGTGCTCGCGGACTTCTCGGCGTCTACGACCGCGGGCGTGGCGCCGCTCACGGTGACGTTCACCGACACTTCGACGGGGGCGCCGACCGCTTGGCAGTGGGACTTCGACGACGACGGCACCGTCGATTCGACCGAGCAGAACCCGACCTACACGTTCGCCACACCGGGCACCTACTCGGTGAAGCTGCTGGCCAGCAACACGGTCAGCAGCAACGCGGTCGTCAAGAGCAACTTCGTGCGCGCCATCGGCGTGCCGGTGCCGGATTTCAAGGCTTCGACGACCGCGGGCGAGGTGCCGCTGACCGTGACGTTCAGCGACAACGGCACCACCGAACAGCCGACGGCGTGGAGCTGGGACTTCGGCGACGGCAACACGTCGGCGCAGGCGCCGCCGGTGACGCACACCTACTCCTCTCCCGGGACCTACACGGTCGCGCTGACCGCCACCAACGAGGCCGGCAGCGCCACCGAGACCAAGACCGACCTGATCCAGACGGTTACCCCGGTGATCGCGAGCTTCACCACCTCCCCGGACCCGGCCAGCGGATCCGTACCGTTGGCAGTCAGCTTCGACGCCTCGACAACGGTCGGCGCGACGTCGTACTCGTGGGACTTCGGCGACGGCGCCACCGGCAGCGGCGAAACCACCTCGCACACCTACGCCTCGGGGGGATCCTTCACCGTCACGCTGACCGCGGCCGGCCCGATCGGCAACACCGACACCGCCACCAGCGCGGTCACTGCGGCGGGCTCGGTCACCGCGAGTTTCATGCTCAGCCAGACCTCGCAGTACACCGACCAGACGATCACGCTGGACGCTTCGGCATCAACGGGCGCGGCTCCGCTGACCTACCAATGGGACTTCGACAACGACAACTTCGCGACCATCGAGTTGAGCACGTCGAACGCCACCGAGGTCATCACCGTCGGCACCTACTTCTCGACGACTTCGCAGACTACCTACCCGATCCGCCTGCGTGTGGTCGGCAGCGGCGGCGGTTCCGGGGTGGCGGCGGCGCAGAACTTCACCGCCGTGGTGCCGAACGAGAACATCACGATCAGCGCGCCATCCGACGTGCAGGATGCCTACATCCGTTCGGATCTGCCGGCCAACAGCGCGGGTACGGGCACCTCGATGATCATCGGCAAGACCTACACCGCTGGCTACCGCCGTTCGCTGCTGCAGTTCGATGTCAGCGGCATCCCGGCGAACTCGACCATCAACAGCGCCACCGTGCGCCTGTTCGACGTCAGCCCGAACGGCACCGCCACCGGCGTGCCCAACAACGGCAATCCACAACTGACCGGCACGCAGACTTACCAGTTCCGGCGTCTCACCACGTCGTGGTCGCAGAGCACGGTCACGTTCAACACGCCCTGGACGACGGCCGGCGGCGACTTCTCCGGCAGTGTCACCGGCACGATCACGTCGACCAACGCCGACAACCTCGGGTTCGTCACGTCGACGAATCTGGCCGCCGACGTGCAGCTCTGGGTCGATGGCACCGCCAACCACGGCTGGCTGCTGCGCCACGCGACCGAAACCGGCTCGGCGTCGCTGGCGACGATCAAGTGGTACGCGACCTCCGAGGAGACGATCCCGGCACGCCGGCCAAGGCTCGTCATCAACTACACGCGCCCGCTTCCCTGATTCCGAATACTGCCGCATCCTTGCCGCTTCGCACACCCACCATGCATCGCATTCTCATGACGTTGCCGCTGTTCGCCGCGGCGTGTTCCCTCCCCAAGTTCGTTGCGGACAAGACGATCTCGATGGAGGTTTCGGCGGCCGACGTGGCCGTGCTCCGATGCGAAACCCACAACGGCGACATCGCCATCGAGTCCAGCCCCCGCGGTGACGTCGTCGAAGTCATCGCCCAGCTCGAGGTGCGCGGGCACACGCAGGCGCAGGCCGACGAGCACTTGTCGTCGATGCAGGTCCGCCACACACGCGAAGGCGACCTCTTGCGCCTCTTCGGCGATCACCCGCGCGCCCGTCTGAACGGTTTCTCGCCGCGCTACTCGTTCACGCTGCGCGTGCCCGCGCAGGTCGCCTTGGACCTGCAGTCGCACAACGGCAACATCCACACCGCAAGCCACGGAGCCCGCTTCGCGCTCGAATCGCACAACGGCGATATCGAAGTCGACCTCGCCGACGGTGGCGCCCTCGACGGCACGATCACAACCCACAACGGGGATGTCGTCGTGAGTCTGCCCCAGGACGTGCACGGCTACCTCGAAGCCGCGACGCACAACGGCCGCATCACGACGCCGCCAACCCTCCACGAGGCCGCCGTTCAGCGACGCAGCTTGCGCTGCCGGATCGGCAACGAAGACTCCACCGGGAGATTGCGGATCGAGACCCACAACGGCGACATCCAGGTGCGGTAGCCCGAGTTCGGGCGGCGACGCCGAGAGGCTATTCGACCAGTTCAGGGTAGTGCTCGCCGACGCAGCGCGGACAGATGCTGTGCGATATGCGCAGGCGCTTCTCCTGATCGAGGAAGGCCTCGATCGCGCGCCATTCCGCGTCGATACGCACCCGCTTGCAGTGTGAGCACATCGTCAGCAGAGCGCGCAGGGACGCGACCTCCTCACTGGCTTCGTCGAGGCGCCGACCATACCAATCGGTGGCAGCGGAGTAGGTAATGCACGTGGCCGCGATCAGCAGGTAGGCCGCGCCGAAGCGCAACCGGAACGGATCCGACACGGTTGCGGGCGCCACCATGCTGTCGTTGGCGAGGCCGATCACAAGCACGACGAACATCACTGCAGTCAACACGGAACCGGTCCGGGTACCGTGGATCAGCAGGGCAAGCGGCGGCACGCACACTAGCCACGCGACTCCGTAGCCACCGCCGTAACCCGACCAGGTCACCGCCGTGAGGAACACCAGCAGGAACAGGCCGATCGGCCACGGCGGCCTCCAGCCGGCAGTAACCTTGCGGGCCTTGAAACCCGTCCAGATACACAACACGAGCCCGACGACCGTGCCGGCGGCGACCCAGTGGATCTCGCGGGACCACGCCTGCATGCCCGCAGCGACGTAGAACGGGGACGCCACGACGCTGACCCAGAACGTCGTGCGGATACGTACGCGCTGCAGATCCATGCTCTACTCCTCCATTCCAAACCCGAGCCGTCGCAATGCATCGACCAGCGTCTTGCGGGCCTCGGCGTAGCTGCTGTCGCCGCCCCACATCTTCGCCATGCGTTCGGCCCAGCCTTTCGTTTCGTTGACGGGGCGTCCGTTGTAACCGCCTTGCTCGGCGTTGGTGCGCCGCGCCCACTCGCGCATGCCGTCGTCGGCCTTGCGCAACACGGAGGCCAGATCGGAATCGTCGTAGCGGTTCCAGTGCAGCACGCCGGCCAGCGGCATCCGGCCACGCGGCACCGGGTCGTCCTTCGGCCGACCGACCGTCATGCCGAACACGACGAAACTGTGCGGCGGCAGGTGCAGCTTCTCGGCGAGTTCGATCGGGTGGTTGCGGGCCCCGCCGATCATGCATGCGCCGAGCCCCTCCGCTTCGACGGCGAGTTGCAGGTTCTGACCGAGCAGCGCGGCGTCGATCGTCGCCTGCAAGAACAACTCGAAGCTCGTGCTTTGCAGCGTGGTGCCGTTGTCGGCACACGCGCGGGCGATCTTGGCGAGATCGGCGCACACCGCGAAGAACAACGGCGCCTCGACGATGTGCTGCTGCCCTCCGCACAGGCGTGCGCACTCGGCCTTCAGCTCGGGATCGCGCACCGCGATCACCGAGTACGCCTGGATGAAGCTCGACGTCGACGCGTAGCGGGCCGCATCGACCAACCGTTCGATCCGGGCGTCGGGCACGGGGTCGGGGTGATACCAGCGACGACTGCGGTGACGATACATCTGCGCCACCGTGCTCCACGGCTCGCCGGTCAGCGCACAGCGCGCGGCGCGCAGATCCTCGGGCTGGTCGAGGTCGGCGCGCACCCAGTGGTTGCTCGTCGGAACGACCGCGACCCGCTCCGGGTCACGCCGAACAAGATCGCGCAAGGTTCGGCCGGCACGGTCGATCTCGTTGAAGACCGCGCGCGTCATCGCGACCGGGTGGCCCGGTCGATCCCGGTAGAGCGGCAGCGCGATCGTGCAGCCCGGTTGCAACAGCTTGGCGCGCAGCGCCAGCACGGTGTCGGCTTCGACCAGCGCGTGGTCGACCGGAAACACCAGCACCGCCTCGGCTTCGCGCGGCAGCTTCAGCAGCGCCATGCGCAAGCTGTCGGACATCTCGCCCTTGTCGCCGGTCGTCACCACGGTGACGTCGAGACCGTCGGGCAGCGGCTCCGCATCGCCGCGGCGCACGACCAGCACGCCGTCGACACCGGCCGCGCGGCAGGTCGCCACGATGCGTTCGATCGCGCTGCGACCGCCGAGATCGAGCAATGCCTTGTCCTGCCCCATGCGCTCGCCGATCCCGGCGGCCGGCACGATCGCGAACGTGCGCTTGCCGGCGTCGGCGCTCACGACTGCCGGATCTCGCTGAGCGTCACCAAGCACTCGACCTTGTGCGCTCGGCGAAACGGTGCCGCATCCGGATCTTCACGGTCGGCAATCGCCATCACCACGACAGGCTCGGCGCCAGCTTCGACCACTGCGTCGATCGCCTTCTTCGCCGAGCCGCCGGTGGTGACCGTGTCCTCGAGCACGCAAACCTTCTCGCCCGGTTCGAGATCGCCTTCGATGCGCGATCCGGTGCCGTGGCCCTTGGCTTCCTTGCGCACCAAGAAGGCCTTCAGGTTCTGGCCGGTCAGATGTGAAAGGCACGCGACCGCGCTGGCCAGCGGATCGGCACCGAGCGTCAACCCACCAACGGCGGTGATCTCCGGATACTGCTTCAACTTGTCGAGTAGCAGCATGCCGATCAGGTAGAGCCCCTCGGGGTGCAGCGACACCTTCTTGCCGTTGATGTAGAAGTCCGAACGCTTGCCCGAAGCGAGCACGATGTCGATGCCGTCCTTGTAGGCGCGCTCCC
Organism: bacterium; assembly: GCA_011051855.1. Taxonomy (GTDB): domain Bacteria; phylum Planctomycetota; class UBA1135; order UBA1135; family UBA2386. The sequence goes on from DRKG01000254.1 coordinate 8,215, forward strand.
GGATCAGCTCGAGCAGGCGCGCCTTGGCGGCGCTGGGATCGAAAGAGGTTGTCACACCGCTATGAGATACCCTGGGCGCATGTCCAAGACGAGCACGCCGGTAGATGAAGCCCTGTTCGCGTTCCTGCGGACGCGCACGATCCCGGAGGACACCTACCTGCGAGACCTGTGCGCGGCGGCTACCGAGGCCGGACTGCCGCAGATTCAGATCGCCCCCGAGCAGGCGGCGTTCCTGCAGCTCGTGCTGCGCGCGATCGGCGCCCGTTCGGTCATCGAGGTGGGCACGCTCGGCGGATACTCGGCGATTGCCATGGCGCGCAGCCTGCCTGCCGACGGACGGGTCCTCACCCACGAACTCGATGAACGCCACGCCGAGTTCGCGCGCGAATGGATCGCGAACTCCGACCAGCAAGGCAAGGTCGAGGTCGTCGTCGGCGATGCCGGTGAGACGCTGGCGCAACTGCCGGATGCCGCGTTCGACGCGATGTTCGTCGACGCCGACAAGAGCGGCTACGTGCGGTATCTCGAACACGCCCGCCGCCTGCTGCGGCCGCGCGGCATCCTGCTGGCCGACAACGTGCTCGCCGGCGGCCGCGTCGCCGGTGGCACGGACGAGACCGCCGTCGCCATCCGAGCGTTTCTCGACGCGGCGGCCGCCGTGCCCGACCTGCAGTCCGTTGTGGTTCCGCTCGGTGACGGCGTGTTCTTCGGCGTCAAGCAGGGCTGACGTTCGCTTGCACGTGGCTGCCGCACTACGATCGCTCGGGTCTTGAGCGACCCAGCGCGCGCACCGTCACCGATAGCCGGCCGGGCATCCCCCCCCGCTCCGGGTCCGCGCGCACTCGCCGATTCGCTGGTGACGGCCGCCGACTTCGGCGAGGTCGAGCGGCTGGTGCAGGGCGGCATCGACAGCTCGCGCGTGGTGGTGCTGCAGGAGCAGGATGAAGCCACCGCGCGGGCGGCGGCCGAGCGGCACGTGGCCGCCGGGCACGGCCCGGTGCCGACCAGACCCCATCGCGCACCGTGGCGCACCCTGGTGGTGATCCCCACCTACAACGAGAAGGGCAATGTCGAGGCCATCGTCGCGGCCGTGCACCGCTACCTCGAATGCGACGTTCTGATCGTCGACGACGGCTCCCCCGACGGCACCGGCGAACTCGCCGACCGCATGGCCGCGAACGACGAACGCGTGCACGTCATGCACCGCCAGGGCAAGCAGGGCCTCGGCACGGCATACATCGCCGGCTTCCGCTTCGCGATGGATCACGGCTTTGAGCGCGTCTGCGAGATGGACGCCGACTTCAGCCACGCCCCGTGGGACCTGCCGCGCCTCGTCCATGCATCGCACGATGCCGAACTGGTGATCGGGAGCCGCTACGTCAGAGGCGGCTGCACCGTCGGCTGGGACTTCCGCCGCCGCATGCTGTCGCGCGGCGCCAACCTCTACGCCCGCATGATGCTGTCGTCGGGAGTGCGCGACAACACCGCCGGCTTCCGATGCTTTCACGTCGACGCGCTGCGCAAACTCGACCTCGATGCCGTGCACGCGCAGGGCTACGCCTTCCAGATCGAGATGGCGTTCCGTATCAGGCGCCGCGGCTTCGCGATCAAGGAGATCCCGATCCATTTCATCGACCGCCGCGTCGGCCAATCGAAGATGGACGGGGCGA
>DRKG01000255.1 GCA_011051855.1 bacterium
CTGAGTCCGGGCATCGCCGCGCGAGCGGTGATCCGGACGACACGTACCTGATGCAAGACCCTGTTGACCTCGCGGCTGCGCCCCGCCTACGCAGCCCCCTCGAACGCCTCGGACTCGTCGGCATGGCCGCGATCGAAGCGCCCGTGCTCGCGGCCCTCGCAACCGAGACGCCGCTGTTGCTGATCGGCCCACACGGCACCGCCAAGAGCCTGCTACTGCTGCGCGTGGCGGCAGCACTCGGCCTCGAGTTCCGTCACTACAACGCGAGCCTGCTCAACTTCGACGACCTGGTCGGCTTCCCGCTGCCGGGCCCGGACGGGGACCTGCGCTATGCGCGCACGCCGGCGGCGATCTGGGGCGCCGGCGCCGTCTTCTTCGACGAGATCAGCCGCTGTCGGCCCGATGTCCAGAACAAGCTGTTCCCGATCCTTCACGAACGGCGCGTGCAGGGATTGCCGCTCGACGGCCTGCGGCACCGTTGGGCAGCGATGAATCCGCCGGTCGGCAGCGGCGAGGTCGGCGGCGGCGGCGACCTCGACTACCTCGGCTCGGAACCGCTGGACGCGGCACTCGCCGATCGCTTCGGCTTCGTCGTCGAGATGCCCGCGTGGAGCGACCTGACGCGCGCCCAGCAGCTCAGCGTGATCCAGGCCGAAGACGCGCCCATCGAAGAAGATGCGGCACGGGCGCTGCGCATCGCGATCGACGACGTGCGCGGCAAGCTCGCCGCCCAATCCCCCGATCGCACGGCGGCGATCGCCGACTACGTCCACGCGATCACCGGCCTGCTGGCGCAAGCGGGTCTCCCGACGAGCCCCCGCCGCGCCAACATGCTGTGGCGCGGCGCGCGCGCGGTGCTGGCCGCGCAGCGGGTGCTCGATCCGTGCGCCCCGATCGGCGACGCGCTGCTCGCCGCCGTCTGCAGCGGCCTGCCGCAGCGGGCCGAAGGCGTGCCCGTGTCGCACGCGAAGGTGCTCGCGGCACACCGCGAAGCACTGCATACGATCACGCTCGAAGCGGACGACCCGCTGCGCGAAATCCTCTCAGCCGAGGCGCCGTTGGATCGGCTGCGACTCGCGCTGCGCGCCGACGCACTCCCGGACGCCGAGTTCGCCAACATCGTCACCGACGTGCTGAACCAACTGGCGCCCGGCGCCCGCGAGTCCGCCATCGCGCACCTGTTCGCAACTGGTGCGGCAGGGCGCCTGCACGCTGCGGTCGCGTCCGAGCTGTCGGTGGACTACAGCCAGTTCGCCAGTCCACTTCACTTCATCGACGACGTGCGCACCGACAGCGCGCGTTTCGCGGTCTGGAGCCGTATCAGGGATCTGCTGGCAACGCTCGATCCCGACGACCAGTGCGACAACTTGCTGGCCAACACCATCGCGTCGCTCTACGAGAACGATCAGTTCGCGCGGCCAGAGGACGCCGAGCAGGCTTTTTCGGCCTTCCAAGAAACCTGGCTCCTGTTGAGGGCGTCATGAGCGCTGCCCCCATACAAGCTCGCGTGTGCTATGCCGGCTTGCGCACTCTCTCCGACGGGTATGACGCCACCGTGCGCGAGGGCGCCCCGCCGCCACTGTATTCCCCGGACCCGCTCGGCGACCCGGCACTGTTCGGCACGGCGATCGCATTCCCGCTGAGTACGGACGAATCACGCCTGTCACCGAGCAAGCTGCTGCGGCTCGTGGAACCCGATTTCAAACCACGGCGGATTGTCGTGCGCGAGGCGCGGCTCGTGGAACTCATCAACCAGCGGGCACGGGAGCTTCCTCTGCCAGCCGCGTGCCCGATCCTTCACAACATGCGGAACCCGGTGCCGTGTCAGGCCGACCTGCTCACGCGGCTCACGGTGTTCACGAAGTGCACCAACTCGGTCTGGCTACTCCGGCGCGCGCCGTCGTTGGCGCACCTCGCGGACATCACGCGCCCCCTCCAGATCGTGCTGCCGGTGCCACCAGGATTCGGCAAGGCGCTGGTGCCCCGCTCGTTCCGCAGAAAGGCGCGGGCACCCCGGAACGAGACAACTCCGGGCGGCGACAAAGTGGGAGGGTTGCAATGAGCGCCGACCTCGCGACCCGCATCCTCGACGGGTTTCCCAATAGCAACTACTCGCTCGCCGCATTCCTGCGGCTGTGCGATGTCACCGAGACCGACACGGTCCCCACCGCTGCCGTGACCTGCGGCCGGCAACCCCGCCTGCTGCTGAACCCGGCCTTCATCGCCGAGCACGCTCCGACGCCGCAGAAGCTGCTGGCATTGGTCATGCACGAGCTGCACCACGTGCTCCTCGGCCACACGACGCGGCTGCGCGGCACGACGCCGCTCGACAACTTCGTGTTCGACGCCGTCATCAACGGGCTGGTGTGTCGCATGTTCCCCAGACCCGAGTTCACGTCACTGTTCACCGACTACTACGGCGACAGCGACTTCCCGGCATGCCTGCTGGCTCCACCGCCGGATTGGCGCTGGGCACCAACCCGTCCGGCACCAGGCGTCCGGCAACTGCCGGACAGCCTGAGGTGGAAGGCCGCCGCCGTGCACTCCGCGCTCTATTCGGAAGGCGGCGCGAGCTACCGGGAGGTGCGAGAGCTGCTGGTCCAGAGGTTCGCCAAGAAGGCCCGTCAAAGATCCTGCGGCGTCGAGGACCTGCTGCACGACGTCCCCCTGCTCGGCAGCCACGGCGATGGCGAACGGGACGACGGCGATCGCCTGCACGAGCAGGTCGCGTCCGGCCCGATGCTCGACGTGCTGCGGGCGTCGCTCGACGACTGGCCGTCTCTACCGGAACCGCTGCGCGGCGAGTCGCCGCTGCTGACCCTCGATCTCACGGCACCGACCCCACGCGGCGTGCGGTCCCTCCGCACGGAGCTACGTCGACTGATCGAGCGCGTCGCCGACACACACTGCGGCGAAGGCGGCCGGCGACGCGTGCGCACGGCCACGTGCGAGGGCCTGACCCCGCAGCCGTCGCTCGCACGCCGTTCGCTGGTGCAGCGCGCGCTCGGCCACACCCCGCTGCTGTACCCATCCGCCGTGCCGCACCGCCGCCTGGTGCCGGCAGGTATGCGCGCCCACGTCTACATCGACGTCTCCGCCAGCATGAACCCCTGGCTGCGCACGGTGTTCGCCGCCGTCAACGACTGTCGCGAATGCGTCTATCCGCTCCTGCACACCTTCTCTACCGAAGTCGCCGACGCGACGCTGCCCGAGCTACGCGCCGGCCGCTACCGAACGACGCGCGGCACCGACTTCGCATGCGTCGCCGAGCACATCGCAGCCCACCGCGTGCGCCGCGCCGTGGTCATCACCGACGGCTACGTCGGCAGCCTGACCCCGGCGCAACGACAAGCCGTCGCCGACACCGTGCTCGGCGTAGCCTACGTCGGCGCCGAGCACCACGAATCGGAACTCGCCCCGGTGACAGACATCAGCGTGGTCATCGGGGTGGAAGGAATGGAGCGGGTGATCGGGATCGAACCGACGACATTCAGCTTGGGAAGCTGACGTTCTACCACTGAACTACACCCGCAGCCGTGGGCCGGCGATCGTGACGCTGTGGGTTGTCGGTGTCAACCCGCCGCTGCGGATGCCGCTACTGGTGTTCGAAGCGGACGACGTAGGACATGGCGGCGGCGACGCTGCCGGTGGCGGACTGGGGGTGCCCTTCGATGAGCGCCATGTCGAGGGTCGGGATGCTGGCGGCGACGGTCCATTCGACGGCGTTGCTGGTGGCCATCTGGCTCCAATCGAGCCACTGTGTGGTCATGGTGAACCCGAGCACGGCGGGGTCGGGTGCGACCTTGAACTCGATGTCGGCGCGGCCACCGCGTTCGGGAAGCGCAGGGTCGGGGAGGAACACGGTGGGCGTCAACACGTCGAGCGTCGACAGGAACAGTTCGCAGCCGGGCTGGGCGTTGAAGCCGAGCAGCGACAGCGGAGTGCCGATCGGGCTCCTGCTGCCGTGGGCGGCGAGCGCGAGGCCGTAGGGACTACCAAAGGCGAAGAACTGCGCGTAGCCGCCGGGAATCAGCGAGCGCGAAGCGACGAAGCTCCAACTCGACTGGCTGCCGCCGTAGGCTCCGCAGCCGCCACCGAGGTCGACGGTCGTGCCGGAAACATCCTCGAACGCCGCGTCCGCCATCCACCAGTGCAGTTCCTGCCCCGAAACCGGAGTGCCGACCATGTCGATGCAAAGGGTTCCGCCGGCGTAGTGGAACGGAGTCGTCAACGCGATGCGAACCGTGTTGTCCGCGTCCCAGGCGACGTTGGGGCCGACCTCGGGCGGTGACGTCGGAATCGTGACGGTGCCGCTGAACTCCGGCCCGGATGCCGTCGCAGCACCGACGTTCTGACTGAACGTCGCCGAACTCTCGAGTGGCGTGTTCGGCGAAATCGACAGATCGACGGTCATCTGGATGGCGCCGCCGACGTAGGTCTCGTCGGCCGCCGAGCGACGAAACTCGATCGCCAGGATGTCCTGCCCCACCAGCGATGCGAGATGGCTGGCTCCGATCAGCACCTGGTGGCGGAACGGCGAGGTCGCACCGGGCAGGGCGCAGAAGCGCAGCGCGTCGGCCGTCGCATTGGCCGCCGGCACGACCGTCAGGCTTTGGCCGACGATCGTGGCACCCGTGAGAAGCACTGCGGCAAGACTGGTGGTAGTGGTTTGCATGGCGTCAGGCTCGAGTCAGGTTCGAGGGTTACGGAGAGGTGGAGACGATCTCGACGAGCACGGTCTTCTTGGCAAGGCCCTTGCCGACCGAAACGGCGACGACCATGCCTCCGGTTGCTCCCGAGGGGACGGGAAAGGTGACCTTGCCGCCGGCGGGCACCGGGAACGATTGCACATCGGGGCCGCCGAGCGAGACTTCGATCGAAGTGATCCCGGAGCCGACCTCGACCGTGATGGTGCCGCCGACTTGCGCCGTTGCCGGTGCGCGGATCTTGCCCGACCCCTGCATCAGCCGACCTCCTGCAGGTCCGACAGCAGATGCCGTCTGGCTTGGGCCTCGGACGACCTCGATCGCTCGATGACCTGCGCCAGCCAACGCGACAACTGTCGCCGATTCGGCCGGGCCGCGTCGGATAACAACGCTTCCGCAATGCGATCGGCACCGCGCCACATCATTGCATCCGACTGGTGGCGATTGCCCAGCAACTCCAGGAAGGTCGTGCCCACCGCCATCAACTCTTCGATCGGAGCCTGCACCGCCAGGCGCCGGAGTTCGTCCAGTTCCTCACTGCCATCCGGCTGCAGAACTCGCGCGTCATCGCCGCTCCGTGAGCGCCCCACTCCGGCGAAACAAGCACCCGC
>DRKG01000256.1 GCA_011051855.1 bacterium
TCTTGCGCGCCTTCAGCGATTCCTGGTCGCGCGGATCGACCTTCAGCGCCTGTTCGTACATCGCCAGGGCCTGATCGAGCCGACCTTGCTCGTAGTAGAGCGCGCCGGCGGCGCGGCAGGCATCGAGGCAGCGCGGCTGGTGCTCGGCGTAGGCCGCGTAGACCGCCAGCGCCGACTTGGCGAAGCCAGCGCGTTGCAGCGAATCCCCGAGCTTGAGGTTGGGCCCCTCCGCGGTCGGGTCCATCGCCAGGTAGCGCTCGAACGCCTTGGCCGCGCCCGCGTGTGACCCGACCAGCCGCAGCACGCTTCCCAGCAGCAGGTGCACGCCTCCGAACAGCATCGCCGTCAGTTTCGACGGCGGCTTCTGCGCGGCCTTCTGGAACAGCGCCTTGCGCAACCCGGCGCGCGCCTCGCCGAAGTCCGGCTGGATCGCGAGCACCTGGCCGTAGATCTTGACGGCCATCGGGTAGTTGCGGCGCTTGGCGGCGTCGGCCGCCTGCTCCAGGTACTTGCTGAGATCGACCATGGGTCACGAAGTCGCCCGGGGGTTCGTCCGGCAGGGGGACTGCTTGACGCGGGCGAAAGGGCGGAACAATCTACCGTTCGGCCCGGTTGCCCGCAACGTGGCACCGCCCCGGCCGCCGGTCTTTCGCCGGCGGCAGGCCTGCCCCCGACCCCGCCCGATCCAACCCACCGCATGGAAGTCCTGATCTACCCGCATCCCGTCCTCCGCCGCGGCGGCCAGGCGATCACCGAGTTCGGCCCCGAGCTGCGCGAGACGGCCGACCGGATGATGGCGGCGATGTACGAGCAGGGCGGGGTCGGACTGGCCGCACCGCAGGTCGGCATCGAGCTCAAGCTGCTGGTGCTGAACCCGACCGGCAGCCCCGACGACCGGAGCGGCGAGCGCGTGCTCTGCAACCCCCGAATCGTGCGCAAGAAGAAGCGCGAGTTCGGCGAGGAGGGCTGCCTGTCGTTCCCCGGCATCCAGGCCGAGGTCGAACGCCACGTCGAGATCACCGTCGTCTACCAGGATCTCGACGGCCAGGAGCAGTCGCTGAAGTGCGACGGCTGGCTTTCGCGCATCGTGCAGCACGAGATCGACCACCTCGAAGGCGTGTTCTTCGTCGATCGCCTGACACCGACCGAGAAGATGCGCGTCAAAGCGCAGTTGCTCGAACTCGAGGAGCGCTACAAGGCGGGCGCCTGACCGGCCCCGCCGCGAAGCGGTATGCGACTCGTCGACGGCCTCGATGCCCTGCGCGAACTGGACCTGGCAGCGGTCTACGGCGAGCAGGCGACCAACGCCCACTCGGTGGTCGCGGTCGGCGTGTTCGACGGTGTCCACCTCGGCCACCACCGCCTGCTGCATCAGTTGCTCGAGATGGCCTCGGCGCTGGACGGCATGCCCACGGTGGTGACGTTCGCCAACCACCCCGACCAGGTATTGCGCGGCGAGGCGCCGCCGCTGATCTGCAGCGTACCGCACCGCCTGCGGCTCTTGCGCCGCGCCGGGGTGCAGCGACTGGTGCTGCTGCGGTTCGAAGCGCGCCTGATGAACCTCACCGCCCGCGAGTTCGCCGAAGAGCTGCTGGTCGGCCGCCTGCGCACGCGCGGCCTGCTGCTCGGTTACGACTCGGCGCTCGGCAAGGACCGCGAAGGCACGCCCGAACGCTTCGCCGAGCTCGGCGGCGAGCTGGGCTTCTCGGTCGAAACCGGCGAACCGTTCTTGCTCGACGGAAAGCCGGTGTCGTCGACCGCGATCCGCGCGGCGATCGCGCAGGGCGACCTGATGACCGCCCGCCGCTACCTCGGCCGCTTCCCGGGCGCGTTGGGCGAGGTCGTGCACGGCGACGCCCGCGGCCGCACCCTCGGTTACCCCACCGCCAACGTCGCCCTGCAGATCGGTGCCTTGCCCCCGAACGGCGTCTACGCCGTCGAGGCGGTCGTCGACGGCCAGACCTTCGGCGCCGTCGCCAACCTCGGCACGCGACCGACGTTCGACCAGAGTGGGCAGAATCGCCGCCTCGAAGTGCACCTGCTCGACTTCGACGGCGACCTCTACGACCGCGAACTCGAAGTGTCGTTCCGCCAACTGCTGCGTCCCGAGCGCCGCTTCACCGACCCCGAGGACCTGAAGGCCCAAATCGCCCGCGACGTAGACGCCGCCCGCGCCTGCCTGACCGCCTGAGCCCCCCGCGAATCTCGCCGAAAGCCGGACTTGCACCCCGCGTCGCGACTGGCTACCGTCCTGCGCCGCCGCGCCCAAACCGGCACGGCACTGGCCCGGGTAGGTAGCTCAGTTGGTAGAGCATGGCACTGAAAATGCCAGGGTCGGCGGTTCAAATCCGCCCCTGCCCACCAGTTTGTCGGGGGGCCTGACGCGCCACGGTCTCGCACACCGTTCCCGCCCACCCGCGAAAGCCCTGGAGAGCATTCGACGAGTCTGGCAGGATCGCACCAAGCCCCGCCCCGCATGACGACACCATGCGACCGAGCCTCCTCGCCGCTGCTCTCCTCCCCCTCGCCCTTCCCGCCATGCTCGCGGCGCAACGGGGATCCGGTGCTCCCGTGCCGCCGAA